>JANNRD010000722.1:0-6553 GCA_031401095.1 Acidobacteriota bacterium | reverse complement strand
ATTGGCTGGCAAGACCTTGATAGCGACGTCGCGTCCGATCTTCGGGTCGCTCGCGCGATAGACCTCACCCATTCCGCCGACTCCGATCAGCGAACGGATCTCGTACCGTCCGAGTCTTGTGCCAATGGCGATTGTCATAGATGCGTCAACCAATCATACGAAGCGCACAACTGTCCGCAAGGTGCGCTCACTTCAATCCCTCGACCACTTCGAGGTCGGAACACAGCCACCAGGAGGCTGTGTCAAAAGTCGGTCTTTCGATTGCTCCCCTCCCCGAAGGGGACAAATTCAATAGACGTGGGCAGCGCCCACGGTAGGGCATCAAAATTGGATTCAACCCTGTCAGGGTTGCATTTCAAGGTGTTTATGTAACCCTTTCAGGCTTGGTCCATCGGTCATTGTCCCCGGGGGCGCTGCCCCCGTCAACCGGCGGCGGCGTGGCTTGCGCTGACAACAGTTTGGCTGCGGCGGCCTTCGTGCCGGGCAACCGCTCAAGGACAAGGCCAACTGTCACTTCACGCCGGTTGTTTTCGATCTGGAATTCCTGTTTTCTTCTTTAAGCGCGAGCAGCCCTTTGAGTATCGTTACGAGTGTGCCCAGTAGCTGCTTATCTCCCGTATGCAGAATGAAATTGCATAGTCGGAGTGCCTCCAACTGCTCGCGTGAGTACGTTTCAACGCCTTTCGTCGGTTTCTTGCCCCGACTCACGAACGGATGATCCAGCAGGCACCTGCCTGAGAGACTCACCGGGCATTCGTCCCTCGCCTCGAGAGTCGCCGTCGCGTCGAACAGGGCGGTCAAGCGCACTGACAGAGCACTGGCAATCTTCGTCAGGGTCGGAAGTGTCGGAGTGAGCCGGCCGTTCTCGACGCGAGAGAGATACGAAACGGCAAGGCCGGTCACTTCACCCAATTCCCGCTGCGTCATGCGAGACTCCGATCTCAACTGGTGGATTCTCCTGCCAACGCTCATTGAACCCTCCTTTGCGGGTTGACTTTCGCAGTCGATTGTTTACAGAGAAGTCAATCTCCTGTCAAGTAATTGGTTGACTCTTAGCGCAACGAGCCGTTATTGACATTGCGGTCTAATTATCACGTGGCAGGAGCGACGCAGCCGCTCCCGCTTAGCATTGCCAATTCGAGAAAGGGGGAACTCAATGAAACTTACTTCGTGCGATAAGGAACGCTGCTCTTCTTTTTCCCCACCGCGATTTCTGCTCACCGCCGCGCTTCTGCTCTTCCCCTGTGTGGCCTGGGCTGCGACCGTGAATGTGGACTGTTCCGGCGTTACCCCCGGGGCCTATACCACCATTGGCGCCGCGCTGGCCACGTTGGACAACATGGGTCCACACGTGATCAACGTGACTGGTACCTGCGTCGAGAACGTAAACATCGAGAGTCGCGAGCGCCTGACGTTGGCGGCGCCTCCGGGCAACTGGGCCACCATCGTCGCCGCCAACCCGGCCTTGTGGACGGTGCACGTCGGCCGGTCGCGCCAAGTGACGTTCCTTCGTCTAACCGTTAAGGGCGGGAGCGTCGGCATCCGTACCGACAGCGCCTCGTCGGTGGACATTCAGGACTGTATCGTCGAGGGTAACCCGGGGAATGGCATCGATATCAGCGAACAGTCCTGGATCCGCTTAAACAAGATGATCATTCGCAACAACGGGATGGCGGGCTTGAATGTCAGTGCGAACTCGTCCGTGTCGTCCTGGGGGGGCGGGCCGGCCCCGCAGTTTATTCACATCCACAATAACGGCGGGAATGGAATTAATGCCATCGGCTCCTTTGTGTCGTTCGATGGCGGAGCAACCACCATTGAGAACAACGGCGGGAACGGCATCAACGCCAACGGCTCCTTTGTGCAGATCAATGGTGGAGGCACCATTGAGGACAACGCTGGCTCTGGCATCACCATTACCGGCGGACGCCTGATCGTCAACGGCCAGGTTCAGGAGAACTTCATTCGCGGTAACGGTTTCGGCGTCAACATCTCCGGAGCAGCGGCCACCTTCAATGGCCAGAACACGATTCAGAACAACGGCGGTACTGGCGTTCAAGTGGCCAATGGAGGAAGCGCAGCCTTTAACGCCCTGCAACTCCCGGACGGTTCTTTCCGCGTCAACGTCATTGAAGGCCACGGGACGATCGGCCTGCATGTTGCTGCTGCGGCCAGCGCCACCCTTTCCGGCCCCAACATCATTCGGAACAACGGTGGAGCCGGCTTCGACCTGAACGACGAACACGGTGGCGTGAACGTCGGCACAGTTTCCCGCATCCAGTTTTTCGGCGGAAACCAGATCATCAATAATATCGGCCCCGGCGTTACCGCTCGTTTCAACGGCGCCATCGCTCTCGGAGATTCCGTTGTCACCAACAACGCCGAGCAGGGCCTGCTGCTCATTCGCCAGTCGGTCGGCGTGGTCGAAACTGGAGCGCGCATTTCCAGTAACGGTGCCGCCAACGTGTCCTGCGATACCACTTCCCTGGTGGCGGGCGACCTCACCGGCATCAGCCATATAGACTGCGCGAAGATCGAGCGTGCCTCGGGACCTCCGCGTCCCGGTGCGATTAAAGATCCTCGGAATCCGCTGATTCCTTAGTTTAGGAGGCCGTGCGGCGTGAATCTCCTGGGCGTTGAGTTCCACCCACTGGCCGCCAGCTTGACCAGCGGCCCTTCGAGCTTAGCCAGCGCCTAGAGCTCCTTAAACGACAGGGTCTGGCCGCCGAGCGCGACTTCCCAGTTGAACTGAGCGAGTTGATCTAGCGATAGTCTTCCGCCGCCTTGCATTTTGGGGCTCTTCACATTGGCGCGCGTGCTTAATCGGAGCTTGGTTCCCTTGCGTGTCCACCACGCTGGCAGCATTACGCCGAAGCCTGCCTGTTCGAGCCGCAAGGCTTCTTCGACCTGGAATTCGTGTGCGCCGACGGAGTTCAGGTAATATCAGCCTGGCGCGGCCGACTTCAGGCTCTGTTCGATGCCTGCGCTCAAGCCCGCCGGCTGCCCCAACGTCGCCAGCAGATAGTCGCGCGGATTGAACTCACCGCGTTTGAGCGCTGTCGCGGTGCGGCCCTTGGCACTCCACGCGTCGGCAACGGGCACAAGCAGGCTCTGGTCGGCGGCGGCTTGCAGCAGGTAGCGCAGGTACCAGCTGGCATTACCCTTCGTTGATTCCTCGTCGGGTTCTTCCAATCGGAAGCAGAGGCGGAAGAGCGAAGCGGCCGACACCGCCACTCGCGCACCTGATCGGCAAGAGCGGCCAGATCGTTGTTTGCGATTTCGATGACGCCGTCGGAAGCACGCAGTATGATCGCCTTCCGAAAGCGGGGATGGTGCTGCTCGGCTCGTGCGGGATAATGAGCCCAACCCAACTCTTTCCTTCGGACGACCCCATGATTTGGGTTGATCCTGCAGGCAAGGAAATGCAGAATGAGCAGGGCAGACTGAAAAGGGGCCATTATGAGCAGCGATTACGTCCAGCGACAGGGAAACGAATATCGAATCACGGGGAGTCGTGTCTCGCTCGATTCAATCGTCTACGCCTTCTGGAACGGAGAAAGCGCCGAAACGATCGCACAGTCGTTTCCCGTATTGAGGCTGGAAGAGGTCTACGGAGCAATCGCCTTCTATCTCGCCCACAAGGATGAGGTGGATCGCTATCTCGAGCAGCAGCGCACCGATTACGAAGCCAAGCGCCAAGCTGCCCGCGACGCGGACCCAATGTTTTACGAGAGACTAGCCGAAGCGCGGCGTCAGTCGCTTACCTCCCAATGAGAATTCGCTTTCTCGCTGACGCCGATCTCCACCAGGCGATCGTGACGGCGGCCGTTCGACGAGAACCTGGTCTTGACTTCATGACTGCGGCTACCGCTGGGTTGACGGGGCTGAATGACCTGCAGGTGCTCGAACGGGCTGCAGGTGCGGGTCGCGTCCTTATTTCACATGACCAGTCAACGATGCCGACACATTTCGCGGAATTCATCCGCCATCGTGAGAGTCCCGGAGTCTTGATCGTCCCGCAAAGCCTTGCGCACCAACTTGTCGTGGACGAGATACTGATGGTCTGGAATGTCTCTCAAGCCGATGAATGGGTGAATCGAGTCTCCTACCTGCCGCTCTAGCCAAGTGCTTCTACTGAGTGGGGCTGCATTGCTGTTTCGCGCTACATCAAGCTCCTGCACAGCGGCCCCGGCGGGTGAGCTTGGTCGGTTGCCCCGTATCGAGCGACGCAGTCATATCCGACTCGCGTGAAGAGCACGGATCAGGATCAGCTACGCTACCTCCGAGTGGAATACGAGGCCGAGTTTCATGCGGCGGTGATGCTTGTTTGCGCGATGCCAGCCAAGGTGTCCGCGCGGCGACGATGAATTCGCGTTAGATCGTTGTCATTCCACGCGGCAACATCCGCTCCGCGGCGTCCAAGCGGAATGGTACGAATTCATAACAGCGCCGATAGCGACTGATTCATAAGGATTCAGCGAAAGTGTTCCACCAGCATAATATCGCTGCTGACCTGATCGATTTGTGACCAGATCAGAGATCGGCCGTCGGGCGATACGGCGAGTCCTGAAGTCGTCCGGTGCAGCCCCTTTTCCAGAGTCGCGACCGTCGTCACCTTGTTGGTCGCGAAGCTGTAGAATTCGATCAGGGGATGTTCAGGCCTCTCTGCCGAGGCGAAATAGATGCCCTGTTCTGTCACCGCCCAAAAGCGCAACTCGCCTGCGCGATGCTGATCGAGCACGAGCGTTTCATCACCGCCCGCCACCGGTGTGCGCCAAATACCGGGAATAGAACGGCCCTTGGCGTAATAGAGAAACTTCCCATCAGGTGATTCGGTATTGTCGAAGCCGCCTTGTCTGGTGACTTGGACGGCTGGCCCGCCAGTGGCAGGCATCTTCCAGATTTGCTGGCTGCCACTGCGGTCGGAACAAAAATAAACCCAGTTTCCATCAAGCGACCAACTTGGCACGTTGTCTTCGGATGGTTCATTGGTGAGGCGACGTGGTTTGCCGCCATCGACGCTAATGACATAGATATCAACACTGCCTTCGGCACGAGAGTCAAAGACGATCTGTCGCGCATCGGGCGACCAGCGAGGTGAACCACAGAACGAGCCCTTGAACGAAGTCAGTTGCACCAGATTCTGCCCCTCGCTGTTGCACATCCAGATCTCCCAACTCCCGGAACGATCCGAAGCAAAAACGATTTTGCTGCCATCCGGCGAGTACTGCTGGCTGGTTTCAAGGCGCGTGGAGGCGATCAGTCGTTTTGGCAGGGAGGGAGGTGCCGCATTGGGCAGACTGATGCGCCAGATGTTCTGGTCATTGAAGGGCCGCACCAGCGCCAGACGGTTGCCCTGGGGCGAAAGGGCAAAACCGTTGATCTCGCCGCGCACGGTTTCAACGCGCTCAGGATCGCCTCCGGCGACAGACACTCTCCAGAACCCGTCCCCCCTCGGGAACAGGATGGAGCGGCTATCCGGCGACCAGGCCAATGAGACGCCAAAGACAAACGGATCGGAATGCAACAGCCTCGGTTCGCCACCCGCTATCGGGACCAGATAACGACGACCCATACCGCCGCTGGTACGGGCAAACGCAATCGTCCTTCCGTCCGGCGAAATGGTCGGGAAACGGTCAGACCCGGTGAGTGCGGGCGGTGTCGTGAGTTTGCGTTTTTCGCCTGTCTCCCGCGCCACCAGCCAGATACCGAATGGCTCTTCTGGAGATCCTCGATCCATGACCGCCAGCCACTCTCCATCCGGCGTCCAGCTCACGGATGATGCCCAATCAGTAGGGTACAAGTTATCGAGTTTAGCGATTCTGCGCTCTGCGCCACCCAGCGAAGGAATCAGATACAGACCGCCCTGCCGGGTGAAAGCTATATGGCGGCCATCCGGCGACCAGCGCGGCCAATGCTCGGTGGCGGGATCAGTCGTCAACCGCAGCACGGATTCATTGCCGATCTGCTTCACGTAAATGTCCGTGTTGTCGCCCTGCTCGCCTTCCCAGGTGAAAGCAATCGAATTGCCATCGGGCGCAAACGAGGGGTCCTGCTCGCTGCCGGGCAGAGTCGTGAAGGGCGTGGTAGTCGTCACCGGCAAGATGTTGGACACGCTTGCACCGAACCAGCGAACGGTTGCGTAGTAACCAATAAGCAGCAACCCCGACACCAGAATGATCAACACCAGAGGACGGAAACGATTGCGCGGTCGGGCAACTTCAACCGGAGCCGCATTGCTCGAACGCGGCGCTTCTCGCACGGCTGCGACAAAGCGGTAGCCGCGCTTCGGTACGGTTTCAATGTACCGCTCGCTATTCGTTCCGTCGCTCAATGCCTTGCGGATGAGTGCAATGTTCGATGACAGATTCGATTCTTCGACGATTGTGTCCGGCCAGACCGCCTGGAATAATTCTTCTTTATCCACCAATCGTCCCGGTCGTTCGAGGAGCGCCAGCAACAAGTCGAAAGCCTTCGGCGTCAGTGAGATCATTACTCCATCGCGTTGCAGCAGGCGTTCCTGCGCATCCAGGCGGAACGGGCCGAATTCGTA
>JANNRD010000721.1:0-12159 GCA_031401095.1 Acidobacteriota bacterium | reverse complement strand
GGACTGCCTCGTCTTGAACGTCTGGACACCCGGTGTCAATGATAACGGCAAGCGAGCGGTGCTGGTCTCGTTTCATGGCGGCGGCTTTGCCACCGGCTCGGGCAACGCCCCAGGTTTCGACGGTGCGCAGCTTGCACTCTTCGGTGACGTAGTGGTGGTCACGGTCAATCATCGGCTGGCAAGCTACGGCTATACTCACCTTGCCGATCTGGGCGCACCACCGGAGTTTGCGTTTGCCGGTGTCGCGGGCGTCATGGATCTGGTTGCATCGCTGGAGTGGGTGCGTGCCAACATCGAGAATTTCGGTGGCGATCCTGGTCGCGTTATGATCTTTGGTCAATCGGGTGGCGGCGCCAAGACTTCTACGATCCTCGCGACACCCGCAGCTAAGGGTCTTTTCCATCGGGCTGCTGTGCAGAGCGGCTCGTCACTGCGTTCGTCGACAAGGGAAGCCTCGACTCGTGCGGCAGAGCAGTTGCTCGCGAAGCTCAATATTCCGAAGACCCGCATCGCGGACTTGCAGAAGGTCTCGTGGCAAGAGTTGCTCGAAGCGCAAACCGGAATCACTGGTTTCAGCCCGGTCATGGACGGAGACTATCTCCCGCATCATCCATTTGACCCGGTGGCGCCGCCGGAATCGGTTGATGTTCCGATGATCATCTCGACCACTCTCGAGGACTCCGCGCTCGCTTTGACTAACTTCGACCTTGATGAAGCTGGTTTGAAGAGCGTGCTCGATCAACGATTCCAGGGCAAAGGTGAAGAGATCCTGGCTCTCTATCGCCGCCGTTACCTGCAGAAGTCGCCGTTCCTGATTCAGGCTCAGGCGCTGACAGACGCCGGCTTCCGCCGTTCGGCGATCACACAGGCCGAACGGAAAGCGGCGCTCGGAAAAGGCGCAGCCTATATGTACCTGTGGTCGTGGGAAAGCCCGGCATACGACGGTAAATTTGGCGCGGTTCACGGCCTCGATGTGTCGGCTTCGTTCCACGCAGTGCGCGACAACATCGTCGGCGTTGGTGGCAAGGACGCAAAGGTGATGTGCGATCGACTGGCGTCGGCCTGGGTGGCATTTGCCAAGACGGGCGATCCCAACAACCCGCGCATTCCGCAATGGCCGACGTATGACACCACGAACCGGGCAACGATGATCTTTGACACGGACACTCGCGTGGAAAACGATCCTCGCGGCGACATCAGAAAATACTGGAGTCAACAGACGCCGGCGCCGGCCTCACCCCGAAGCAACGGCGACTAGATGTCGGTTAGACAACCATCAAGAATTGATGTCAGGGTACGGGTGTCTGAGTCGCTGGCGGACGGGCTTCGTCGAGCCCCGCCGTAGCGGGTGGGATAGCGCCCGACGCCAGCTACCTAAACCCTGAGACACTCCACTAGCGGGGCAAGGGCAAGGTCCACGAAGGGCTTCCGCCACCTGAGCCAAGATTCTCTGAACGTGTTGGGGTGAGAGCTTTTCGAAGAGTCATGCGATACTCTGGCGATCTTTTTCGGCTCGCGTGCGCTCGTTGAAGTGCTCTTGGCGCGTAATCCAACTGAGGGATACGATCGTATGGAAGGTGAACTTGTGAGGCCGGTTGCACTGACTTTCCGCAAGGCCCGTGAAGACGAGGCTGACCTGATTGCAAGGCTGACTAACTCCGCCTATCGCGGAGATTCAAGCCGTCTTGGATGGACGACCGAGGCGGACCTGCTCGATGGCCAGCGGACGGATACCGAGGAGATACTCTCTCTCATCCGCAATCCGCATTCGATGATGCTTCTCTGTCTGCAGGACGATGAGGTCATTGGGTCGCTCAACCTTCAGAAGACCGGGAATTCCGGCTATCTGGGTATGTTTGTGGTCAAACCCATCCTCCAGGGGCGAGGGATCGGGAAAGAATTCATCCGAGCGGCGGAGCTCACGGCACAACGTCAGTGGGGCGTTGCGAAGATGACAATGACAGTGATCAGTTTCAGGCCGGAACTCATCGCCTACTACGAACGCCGAGGATATTGCAGCACCGGCGAGTGCAAACCTCTTCCGAACGACCTCCGTGGAGGGATTCCGCTCGTCGACGGGCTGCAGCTCGCGTTTCTCGAGAAGGAGCTTGTCAACGGCGACTGACCGGCCATCGAAAACTTCCCTTTTTCGCGATCGCCAACGCTCGAGGAATTACGACGGGCGAGGTGAGAACTCACCCATTCAATCGGCAGAAGTCGCGAAAAGACGGCAACGAGGCTCCGGGGCTTTCGCGGCAATTAGGTATTGCTGAAATCGCCCGCTCGCTCTGCCGCCGTCGGCACGGTCTGCAGGAAGTCGTAGTTGCGATTGAATTCCAGCCCTTCGTAGCTGGCAAAACAGAACGCCCGGTCGCGGATGATGCGTCTGCCGAAGGTGCCGCCGTAGGTGTGCGACTTGAAAGGCCCGCGCGTGATGTTCTGGGCGTTGTTGGAAAAGCTGTTGGCATTGAGCGCCTCGTTGCGGATACGCCAGAAACCCGAACCATGCCATTCGTTGCTGCCGCCTTTGGTCTGGAAAATAATCACGCCTTGCGCGCGCCCGTATTCGGCGGTGTAGTTATTGACGATGGTTTTGACTTCCTGGAGCGATTCCTGATTGTCGATCACGGCCGCTTCATTCCAGGCCGAACCCTGCACGCTGACGCCGTCCAGGATGATGCCATTCGAGAAGGCCGCGCCGCCATTGATCGTGATGGCGGAAGCCTGGCGGCGTCCGTCAATCCCGATGCCAAAACTGCCCGTGTCCTGCGCATTGTTGAACTGGCCGCGCGGAATGACGCCGGCCTGCAGCGTGGCGTATTGAAACGGATTGTGCGTAATGTTCGGCAGCAACTGCACCAGCCGTTCGTTGACCTGGCCGCCCACCGTGGCATTGGTCGTTTGCAAGGCTGCCGCATCCGCCGTGACCGTCACGGTATCGGTGGTCGCGCCCGCCTACAATTTGATTTCGAGCTGGACGGTTTGCGCGGCCAGCAACAGGCTGAGCGCCAGCCCGCAACCCGCCTTGAAAAATGCCTTGCTCGTTGTTGTTCTCATAGTCGTTGCTCCTGTGATTGAAGAGGTCGCTAGCTTCGGCAACCGAAAGCTCGCGCTTCAAACGAAGACCGCGATGGGTTGCACAGCGTGTCTTGTGCATAAGCCCGCTCAAAGCGAACGCCGCACGCCGCCAGCCGGTCAATGTTCGGCGATTTGACCCGCGCGTTGCCATAACAGCCCAGGTCGTCGTTCAAATCATCAATCGAAATGAACAACACGTTCGGTTGACGCGGCTGCGCCCAAGCGGTCTCCCAATGCATACAGCACAAAAGGACGGCGCAGATTATCCAAAACAAGCGATTGAACGGCGTAACATCTCGTGTCATCTCTTCACCGGTTTGAATGACCGCAGGCGCGGACGGCCCTTGATCGCGCTGAGTTCGTCAAACGCGATGTTCTGTAAGGTGGAAGCCTGATCAGGCGAAAGACTGAGTTGAGCCGCCGCGTATTCCTGTTTGCCCAGCGAACGCGGATCGAGTCCGGTGAGGTCGGCAAAAATCAGCAACGCCTCCAGATAGTAACCAGCCACACTGGCGTGGTAATGATCCTTCCCCCACAGATCAAGCTGGCCGGGCGTGATGCCATCATACGGATTCGGGTCCGCCACGCCGTTCTTGATGGCACGATTCCAGGCTTCGCCCACCGGAATCACGTTGCGAATCAGCGGCGCGCTTTCCTTCAGCGCGAGATCGTAACCACGACGAACATCCAACGCCATTTGCTCAATGGGTTGGCCGTGCCAATAGCCTTTATCTGGATAGGTCTGATCGGCACGCGACCAAGTGGCAACGAGCCGAATGTCCGCTTGGGGATTTTTGCTGCGCAGTAATTCAGCCAACTCTCTGGCCGCGCGGGCGTGCGTGGTCGGATCACCCGGTTTACTCAGATCAAGCATGCTGTGCCCCTGCAACAGCACGTAATCCCACGACTGACCGATGACCTCTGCCTTCTCTTTGATGTGATAAGCCAGATTCTTGCCGGGTGAGGTTTCGAGGTTGACGTTGAACTCGCGCCCCGCCTGCGTGGCAAAGGCCTTGAAGAGCGCGGGCACGCCGCCGATATTCGTGCCGTTCAGATCGGTCACGGTTTCCGGGCGATATTCTTTCACGGGCGTGCCGGAGCCAAACGTAAAACTGTTGCCGATAAACAGCACGCCTGGTGCAGTGTTGCGCGCCGCCGCCTGCCGTTCTTGCGCATCAAGCGGCATTCCCACACACCACAGCAGCGCAACGAACAAGAGCAGTGAGGTTGTATGCCGCGACAACGGTCTGTTAGATGTGAAGTTAAATGATTTGTTCATAGTTCTCAGCAAGTCAGTTTCAGCACGCATCGAATTACACGCAGCTTGCCACGAAAGGGCACGAAGCAAACACGCGATTACTTCCTGCGGCTTCGTGGATGAAGGTAAATGAGACGTTAGAAGTTCAGCCGCAGCACAAACTGAAGCAGCCGCCCGCCAGGGTCGTTCGTGGTCGAATTATCCTGATAGGCAAAGGTCGTTTGTCCGAAGGTGGCCGAACTGAAGTTGGAGATGTTGATCACATCCGACGTGGGACTGCCGACCTTGAAGTTGATGTTATTGAATGCGTCCAGGAACTCGGCACGCAACTCCAGATTGGTGCGCTCCGTCACCCGAAAGCGCTTGACGGCGCTCAAATCAAAACGCACAAAGCGCGGCCCGTGCAGCACCACATTGCTATAGCCGCATTGCCCGGAGTAGCCCGGTACACAACCGCTGCTGCCAGCCGGGGCAATGTAACGGCTGCCCGCATCAGGCGCACCCAGCGCGGAGTAGCCCGTAGACGTAACGTTGAAGGCACGGCGCGTATTCAAAATCACATCGTCGGGCAAAAAGAACACTGCCGAAGCGCCTTTGCGAATTTCCACCAGCTTATCCAGTTCCTGCGGGGTCATGCCGACCAAGGAGACGTTGCCAATGCTGAAGGGCGTTCCGCTTTGCACACGACCTATGCCGTGAAATTCCCAGCCGCCCAGCACTTGATCCAACACCGCATTCGCTTTGCCCAGCAGCGCTTTTCCGTGACCGACGGGCAATTCGTAAATCCAGTTCAGCTTGAAGCCGTGCGTCAGATCAAACGGCCCCAGGCTCTTGCTTTGCGCGGTTCGCAACGAAGCCGGTTGGCTTTCCACGTCATTGCTGCTGGCAAACATATTCGTGAGCGACTTGGAAAACGTGTAGCTGCCCTGCACCAACAGCCCTTTGGCAAACCGCCGCCGCAGTTCAATCGTCAAGGCGTCATAGAAGGATGTTCCGCTGTTGTCCACGCGCCAGGCTCCGCCGAGATAGTCGGGGTTGACTACGAAAAAGTTGGACGGGAGTCCCGCCGTAGCGGCATTGGCGCGGCGCGTGGCGTTGCTGTTGAGGTTGTTGGCAAAGGACTGCGGGGTGGCGTTATTGGGGGACAGCGTATTCACGAAAGTTGTATCCGTGAACGACGTGCCGGTGTAGAGAGCCGCGTTGCCCGCCTGTGCGGCTGGCCTGCCATTAAGGTACGCCAGCATGATGGGCAGCGGGGACGTGCCCGGAATACCGGTGTAGGCAAAGGTGGCCCCTTTGCCACCCGCGATGTTGGCCTGCAAGTTGGCTTGCGCCAGTTTGAATTCATCCCGGAACTTGTTCTCGATGGTGTTGACGTCGGCATTGAGGTTATACCGCCGCCACAGGTCTCTGCCGCGCGTCCCGACATAGCGAATTTCGACCACGTTGTCCTTGAGGAACTCGCGCTGAATCCCGAACGTCCAGGAGCGCACATTCCCCACCTTCAAATTCGGATCGAAGATGTTGACGGGGTCGGTCGAGATACCCGTCACTGGATAGGTGACGGTCGCCGGAAATGCCGGGGGAGCCAGCGCCGCACGGTCGCGGAAAAGCTGACCGGGCGTGAGATTGCCGGTCGAGATGGTGCGCGACAAATTCACCCCGCCGCCGGGGTTGTCAGTAAAGGTCGTTGAGGCCACGCTCGACCCTTCGCGGGTAAAGGCCACAGAGTAGCCGGCGCGAAGCACCGTCTGCCCTGATTTACCCAGCAGGCTTCCCAGTAACTTGCCTTCCGCATGAGGCGTCCACGCTACGCCGAAGCTGGGCGCGAAGTTGGCGTTGTGCGTATTGTAGGCATAGTCGCCAGGCTTGAACTGATTGAAGGTCGTGACGCTGCCGGTCAAGATTCCGGGCTTGAAGAGATTCCCGTCCCCGGAAACGCCGAAGAGTCCCGCGCCGGTGGTTTGCGAGTAGACGGTGTTCTTCGTCGTGAACGGGTACGGCACTTCCCAGCGCAAGCCGTAATTGACCGTCAGGCTCTGGCGCAAACGCCAGGCATCGGTCGCGAAAAGACCGAATTCCCGCTGCTGCAGGCGTTCGGTGAATTTGCCCAGATATTGATACTTGAGCGATGTTTCATCCAGAAAAGCCCGCGCCGTGACAGAGGTCAGCCGACCCGTTAGCACAGAGTAGATGTTTCGGGCCTGGGTGATCTGCGCATTCGACGCGCCGGGAAACTTCGCAGTCGTGAACAGCGCCGAAGCCGGGTCGCTTGTATCCAGCCCGAAGGTCACGGTCGGAACCTGCCCATCCACAAAGCTCGTGCTGTAAAAGTTGTACTGGCTGAAGCTGCCGCCGACACTGAAATTATGGGTATCGCGCACATAGCTCAGCGTGTCGCTGAACTGTTTGACGGGCGTGTTGCGGAGCTGCGAAACCCGCTGCGCCGTGGGATTGCTGATGCCCGCGCGCCCCAAGCCTGTAGTCGTGCTGGCGGCGCTGCTGCCGATGGAAAATCCTCCCTGATTGTCGAACTGCGCCGGATTGATCTCTGGACGGAAGCGGGCGTTTCCTCCCACGAATCCGAATCGCGCTTCGTTGACGAGGTTTGTACTGAGCGTGGAGCGCAGCGCGGTCACATTGGAAAAGCGGTCGTAATACGAACCGCCGAAATTAGGGAATCCCGGAAAGGCTTCATCCGCATTGTTGATGAATTGGCGCGACTGATCGAAGCGCTGGTAATTGTAGATGTTTTCCAGATGATGATTGCTCGTCAGATTGAAATCCAACCGCACCGTCGGGAACCTGCGGATCGTCGAACCGGGATTGATGAAGCTGAAATTCTGTAGGTTCGGATCTCGACTGCGACACGCCGCCTTTGCTCGTGCTGGCGCGAATGTCGGTCAGCAGCTTGGCGATGATCGGATCAACGGTGGCGGTCTGTTTGCCGTCAGCAGCCAGCTTCAGCAAATCAACGGACGCTACGCCGGTGGCGGTGTTGTATTGAAAGATGCCCTGTTGCGCCTGCGGGCTGAAAATCACGCGCTGGCGCGACTGCTGTTCAGGGAGCCGGAACTCTTCGTAGTTGACGAAATAAAAGAAGCGGTCGCGCCCGCTGAACACTCCGGGAATCGAAATCGGCCCGCCAATGCGAAAGCCAGGCTGATTCAACAGCACGCGGTCGCGGGGCGCTTTGCCCGTGCTCGGATCAGCCGGGAGATCACGGTTATTGAACCAGTTGTTCGCATTCAGCGCCGGGTTGCGATGATACCAATAGACACTGCCCCTTAGCTGGTTGGTGCCGCCGCGGGTCACAAACTTGATTTGAACTGCACCCTCCGCAGAACTTTCGGCCCCGGGGGTGGCTGTTGACACCGACACTTCTTCAATCGCGTCTATCCTGGGGCGAATCCAGGTGAAGAACCCATCACCAGAACGTGTGTCGGGTTGCTGAACGTTGACGCCATCTATGGTGATATTGAGCGCACCCTTGGGTAGTCCGTTGATCGTCGAACTGCGTGGCCGCCCCACGGTTTGCGTGCCCGCGAGAACCAGCGCCAGGTCAAGGGCGTCGCGCGAGGTAAAGGGCAGTTCGGAAATCTGGCGTCCGGTAATCGTCGTCGCGACATTCGCGGATTGCGTTTGCAACACTTCTCCGCCCCCTTGCACCACAACCGAATCCGTCGTCGCGCCGACTTCCAAAGCGAAATTCACTGTCGCAGGTGTAGCCGCATCCACCTTCACGGCAGGCGCAATGGCTTGTTTGAAGCCTCGCGCGGTGGCTTTGACAGTGTACGTGCCCGTTGACAAGGCCGGAATCGTGAACCTGCCATTGGCGCTGGTCGTGGCGCTGAATCCCGCGCCCGTCGCATCGTTCTTCACGGCGATTGTTGCGCCAGAAACGACTGCGCCCGACGGATCGGTCACCGTCCCTGAAAGTGCTGCGGTGGCACCGACCTGCCCAAAGGTTGCGACGCTGCTCAGACTTACGGCCAGGAGTATCCAAATCGTAGAGACACGAGTTTTCATAAAAGGTTTCTCCTCAAAGACGATGTATTCCCGAAAAGTGCCAAGGCGGTTCCCGACGCGCTGCTGCCTAAGAGAGCAAATTGTATTTTCAGCTTGCCTCCGATCAGGTGCGGAGTGAATGCAAAGTCAATCCCAGCCATTGGTACTTACGATAGCACGCTATCCCGGACGGGCGACCTATCACTACACGTCGTGTAAAAAAGATGTGACAAGTTGTAACAAGTGCGCGGAGAGTCTGTTGCGGCTTTGGCTCCTCGCGTATGATGCCGTTTGCATGTACAGTTGGCGAAACTCTCGCAAGCACTGGTATCTTGTCGCCGCGACAAGCGCGATTTTGCTGGCGACGCTGGCGCTAGTGTTGATGCAGTACCGTTCGGTGCGCCGGACGGAAGCACAGGCCGCCCTAAGTCGTCGACGTAGGTAATCCTCACCTGGTAGAGCTTTCGTCCCTCGAGACGTTTAACTGGATGTCTCACTTTTGGGGTTCACTCCAATGCCAGAGCTTGACGAACTGCGCACCGAGCCGCGATTTAAGGCGATGCTGAGACGCCTGAATCTGCCGGAATGATTTCAATTAGACAACGCCCCGCTCTCCGAAGCTTATCAAGCCGGTCGTCCCGGAGTTTCGCGAGCTCTCTGCTGACAAGAATCTTCTCGCGAATCTGGAAAAGGCCGCCCAGCGCTTCGAAGCCTGGTCCGAGCGCCGCTCGTCTGGTCTTATCGCCGTTATGAGGCAAGCCATGAAGCAGCACCGGTCTCCATCTGCGACACCAAAGAGCGCCTAATCGAGGTCGAGTCCACCGAGGGCCTGGCGACCCGTCTCCATTGGCGACGGAGGTCGTGCCAGACCAGCAGGTCACCTTAAATCAAGCGCAAGGGCCATCGTCGCCCAGTTGCTTGCGGCCATCGAAACCCATTGATCATGTCCGTGAGGGAACCCGCTCTCAAAGAAGGGCTGGAACGGAATGGCTCGGCTCCTCACATACCACGAGCCGTCTTCCAACTGCGTGCTTAGAAGAAACGCGATCCCTCGCCTATAAGCCGGGTCGGTTGCGCGCAGACCACCCCCCTCTCTCAGCGCCACTAAGGCCTGGCCAGTCGCATAAGCGTCGCTCGCAAGCGAACCGAGCTGAGCCCAACCACCATCGTGTCGTTGTTGTGCCAGGAGACCTCGCACGCCCCTCCGCATGATGGCCTGCCTGGTAGTCAGACCTGCCCATCTTAACCCCAGGAGCTGAAAAACGCGGTCCTCTATCGTTTTCGCCTGAGCCTTGATCAACCAATCCGCCGCTCGCTCAATAGACGCCTGGTACTCAGCACGCTGCGCTTTTGGCCCGTAGGCCTGAAGCGATCTCAACGACACCGCGGTTACTTGAATGTCGCTCGATTCGATCGGCGGCCGATGCGCGAACACTCGCCAGACTCCGTCAGGAAACTGTTGTCCTTTCACAAATCGAGCCATTGCATCAGTAGCCTGATCCGGCGCGTGTTTCTCGGCTGCCAGGCCAAGCAAGATATAGCCGACCGTGTCCGAGTCTCCGGGAATTCCGACCCCTTGCAATGCCCTCTCTCGCCACGTCTCGATGTACGCTGCGATCTTCTTCACTTGATTGCCGGCGATCTGCTCGTCAACCGGAAACCCGCGTTTCCGGACTGCCGCGATTGCCATTGCGGTGAGAGTGTTGTTGTGGCACGACACACAGCCAGACTTTTGAAGGAAGATAGCATCAGACTTCTGGAGCAGCGGCAGACTTCTCGCAATCGCTTCGCGAGAGGAGCCCGCGGGTTTTGGATTCAGAGACGGAGGTTTGAACGGTGTGCCTTCCTTGCCCCCGGCTTTGGTTAGCAGATCAACAACGGGCGTTGCGCCTCTCAGCCTGGCGAAGTCGATGGCGGCTCTTCCTTCCACATTCCTGGCGTTAACGTCCGCACCTCGCGCAAGCAGAGTCTTGACGGCTTCAACCGGAATCGCGTCCGAGCTGGCAACCAGCATTAGCAGCGTGTTACCTCGAGGATCTTTTGTGTGGACATCGGCGCCACGAGCCAGCCAGCGAACTACCGATGTCGCGTCCAGGTTTGGCGGGGTGGACATCAATGCGCCCATGCTGATGATCTCGCGGTTTGCACCAGCAGTCAGCAGGTCGAGACACTTCTCGCACTGAGCGTACTGAGCAAAGGCAATCGGACCTGATCCCACCGCCTTCATGTCGGCACCCCGCTCGATGAGCAGCCGAAGAAGCGTTTCGTCGCTGAGCCGGGCTGCTTCAGTAACGGGGGTCATTCCTCCGCCGCCCGGTGATTTCGCCTTGATATCCGCGCCTCGATCAAGAAGCAACTTCACAACTTCGCGAGAACCAAACTGTCCAGCCGCGATCAGCAGCGCGGTGCGGCTGTCTTCGGAGCGAGCGTTGACATCGGCGCCGCGATCCAGCAGCAGCCGCGTTTTCTCAAGATCGTTGACCGCCCACATCAGGGCCGTCGCTCCCGCTTCATTCCGAACGTTGGGATCCGCGCCATTGTCGAGCAGTAGCCGAACCGATTCGACGTCTCCGTACAGCGCGGCCTGCATAAGCGGCGTCGTGCCTTGCGGTCCGCGCAGGCTGCCGGCCTTTGACTGTTGAAGCGCCAGCCTCTTGAAAGCTTGCTTGTCTCCGTCGCGGAGCGCCTTCATGATTGGCAACGCCTTTGGGTCGGGAGGCGGCGCCGGTTCTTCTCCTGACGCTTCGTCGGGCCACTCAGCGCCCTGATCGATCCATGCCTTCAAGACGGCGATCTGTTCAGGCCGCAGTGCTCCGGTCGGCGGCATCTGCGGACCGTACTGGTCTCCGATCAGCTTGAGGTAGAACTTGCTCCCCTGACTGTTGCCGGGTGCAATCATTGCGACGGTGCCACCCTTCATAGCATCTCGCCGCCGGTCAAGGCGAAACGCATTCATCTGCTGCGAAGGTCCGTGACACCCGATGCAAAACTGTCTCAAGAGCGGTTGGACATCGCGGCGAAAGTCAACTTTGCCGGGTTCTTGATGCGATCGGGCTGAGGTTAACGACCATGCGCTGAGTGCCATGACAACAACGCAACACTTCAAAACTCCGGACGCTTTTGAACACATGATCCAAGCTCGCTTTCTCGTGGCGGGATTTGGGAACTCGCAAATACCGAGGCTGTCTTCTTACAAACAACGCGGAGCGTTGTCAATGGCGCATCGAGCAGGTGCTGCTGATATCAAAGCTATCAGGGCGCTCTCAGGGCGCTCTCAGGAATTCGATTCGGCTCAATCCTGATGGCAGTCTATTGTCAGTCAGGTCGTTAGATAGTGGCCCAGTGCGGAATCCAGGCTGGATAGAATGTGTCCTTGACAGAAGGACACATCCAAAAAAGCTTACGGCTTACCTAGTCTCGGCCCTCTATGACGGGGATTGGACGGCGGGTGAGAAGAGCTTTCTGGTGGCCTGTAACAGTGATTTGACCTTTGCTGATGGCACACTCTTGGGCGTAGCGTTGCTTGTCGCCGAAGGCGACGAATTCAATAGACGGGGGCAACGCCCCCGGAATCCGCAACCAACATGGCTCCGACCCTGGAAGGGTCGCAGGGGTATCGGCAGCGCGTTATCAAGCGCGAACTGTTGGAGCCACCAGGTCTTCGACCCCGATAGGGTCGGGGCGATGATGGTTACCGATTCCGGGGGCGTTGCCCCCGTCTATTGAATTCGTCGCCTTCGGCGACAAGCAACGCTACGCCCAAGAGTGTGCCATCAGCAAAGGTCAAATCACTGTTACAGGCCACCAGAAAGCTC
>JANNRD010000720.1:0-10364 GCA_031401095.1 Acidobacteriota bacterium | reverse complement strand
ATCGTCCTCGCCGTCGTCGGTCCTCATGTCCGTGTTGTCCTTTGCCAATCATGAACACCACCATTCCCTTGCTGCTTGCCTACCTGCTCGGTTCCATTCCTTTTGGCTACCTGATCGTCAAATGGAAGCAGGGCGCGGATGTGCGCAAGTCGGGGAGCGGCGCTACAGGTGCGACAAATGTCACGCGCAGTGCGGGCCGGGCCGCCGGAATCGCGACTTTGTTGCTTGATGCTTTGAAGGGCTTTGCTGCCGTCGCGATCGCGCGCTGGCTGACTGGGAGCGGTGGAACCTCGTGGGTCATCGCCGCAGCCGCCGTGGCCGCGATCCTCGGACACATTTTTCCGGTGTGGCTTGGTTTCAAAGCGGGCAAGGGTGTCGCGACCGGACTTGGAGTCTTCCTCGGGATCGCCCCGCTATCGGTTCTCGCGGCTGCGATCGTCTTCGCCATTGTTGTCGTTCTGACGCGCTATGTTTCGCTTGCCTCGATCGTCGCGACTGCCTCGATGCCCGGTTGGGCCTGGCTTCTCCAGCGTGACGACCCCGATCTTGACAGAATCGTGAGCGCACTTGCCTTCTCGGCCGTCCTCATCGTCGCCAGACATCGCGAGAATATCCGGCGTCTGATGGCAGGGACTGAGAGCAGGTTTGGCGGGGCGCGAAAGCAATGAGCAGCGTTGCGATCATTGGCGCGGGTAGTTGGGGAACAGCTCTCGCTTTGGTTGCTGCTCGTGGCGGACACGATGTTCGACTCTGGAGTCATAGTCGTGATGTTGCGGCGATGCTCGCGAGCGAACGGATGAACGCAGTTTATCTGCCGGGTTTCAGCCTCCCCAGAAATATTTCGCCGAGCGACGATCTGACTGACGTCGTCGCGGGCGCAGATCTGGTGTTGACTGTCGTGCCCTCGCACGTCTGCCGTCAGGTCTTTACCCAATTGAAGCCCCATCTGACGCAGCGCATGATCATCGTCAGTGCGACCAAAGGAATCGAGATTTCGACGCAGATGCGAGTCGAGGAGGTCGCGATCGACGTTCTGGGCGAATCTGTTGCCTCGCGCTATGTCGCCCTTTCGGGGCCGAGCTTTGCACTCGAAGTAGCTCGCGACGAACCTTGCGCAATAGTTGCGGCAGCGAGGGACATCGCCTGTGCGAAGGCGACTCAGGCGGTCCTCTCCTCGAGGAGATTCAGGGTTTATACCAACACAGATGTCATCGGTGTCGAGATCGCGGGCGCGATCAAGAATGTCATGGCGATAGCGACTGGTGCGGTTAACGGGCTTGGGCTCGGCTACAATAGTGCAGCGGCGCTCGTGACACGCGGTCTGGCGGAGATGACGCGTCTCGCGACTCGGGTCGGAGGGCGCAGTCAGACGATGGCCGGTTTGGCAGGCATTGGTGATCTGGTGCTGACTTGTTTTGGGAACCTCTCGCGCAATCGACGTGTCGGATATGAGTTGGGAAAAGGACGACATCTTGATGAGATCGTCGGCGAAATGCGTGAAGTCGCTGAAGGCGTACGAACCGCGCGCGCCGCAGACGAGCTCGCTCACCGTCTCGGCGTCGAAATGCCGATCACCGAAGGGGTCTATCAGATGCTTTATCAGGGGAAGAGTCCGCGGGACCTCGAGATTGAACTTATGGAGCGGCCGCTCAAAGGCGAGTAGCGGACAGGCCGAAAGAGAGATTTAATGTCGGACAAGGTCATCAGCAGTAACCGTGCGGCGTACCATGAGTTTCATATCCTCGAGACATTCGAGGCTGGGATCGAGCTTTCGGGGACTGAGGTTAAATCGGCGCGGGCTGGGAGGGTCAATCTGAAGGATGCCTACGCGATGATTCGTGATGGGGAGGCGTGGCTCCACAACGCGCACATCAGCCCGTATTCACAGGGTAGTCGCGAGAATCACGAGCCGACGCGAACAAGAAGGCTGCTTCTTCACCGGCGCGAAATCGATCGACTGCGATCGCGGGTCGAGGAGAAGGGGCTGACGCTGGTGCCGACTAAAATGTATCTCAAGAATCGCTTCATCAAATGCGAACTGGCGATTGCTCGTGGGAAGAAGCTCTATGACAAACGCGAGACGGAACAGCGAAAAACTGCGGAGCGTTCTGCTCGCGCTGCACTCAAGACACGAACGCGGGAAGAGTAGGACTTAGTCTTTGGTCCCTCTGTTAAACAAGCTTGAAGGAGAGAAGAGGATGGACGTTAAGGCAGATGCGAGGAAGTTTTTCGAGATTGAGTGCGATGCGCTCGTCGTTCCGGTCTATGAAGGCGAACAACCGGAAGTTGGCGCTCTCTCTGAGATCGACAAGCGAACGGGCGGGGTCGTGACGTCGCTCATCGAATCGGGTGAGTTCACCGGAAAGAGCGGAGAGACGGCCTATCTGCACAGCCCCGGCGAGATCAAGGCGCGCAGGGTGCTGCTCATGGGTGTTGGGAAGCAGGCCGATGTCAACATCGACACCGTTCGCCGCGTCGCAGGCGCGGCGACGAGAATTCTGCGCGGAAAGAAGGCACGTCGGTTTGCTTTTCTCCGTCGTTCGCAGCTTCCGCTTGGTGAAGTCGCGCAAGCCGCCGTCGAGGGCGCCATTCTCTCTCTCTTCGAGCCAGACAAGTATCAGACCAGCGACAAGACTGAGAATCATCTTGAGGAGATGATCCTTGCAACCACTGAAGGCGACACCGACGAGTTACGACGTGGCATCGAGCGAGGCCGGATCATTGCCGAGGCGGCCAACTTTGGCCGCGATCTCATCAACGAACCAAGCAACTTCATGACGCCAATAGAGCTTGCACGACGCGCTCAAGAGGTTGCCGAGAAGTATGGCCTCGGTATCGACGTGCTTGATGAAGCACGCATGAAAGAGCTGGGAATGGGCGCTCTGCTTGGAGTCTCACAGGGCAGCGCTGAGCCCGCACGTTTGATCGTGCTGAGCTATCTCCCCAATGTCGAATCAAAGGAAACGATCGCGATTGTTGGCAAGGGAATCACATTCGATACCGGCGGCATCTCGATCAAGCCTGCGGATGGCATGGAGAAGATGAAGTACGACATGGCAGGCGGCGCAACAACGATCGCGGCCATGCGGGCGATTGCGCAGCTCAAGCCGGGAGTCAATGTCATCGGGATCATCGCCGCTTGCGAGAATATGCCGGGCGGACGCGCGCAACGGCCGGGAGACGTGGTTCGATCGATGGCGGGGAAGACCATCGAGGTGATCAATACCGATGCGGAGGGGCGTCTTGTGCTGGCTGATGCTCTCGCTTACGCGCTCAAGCTGGGTGCGACGCGAATCGTCGATATGGCGACGCTGACGGGCGCAGTCTCGATCGCGTTGGGCGATGTCAATGTCGCAATTCTCGGTAACAATCAGGAGTGGATCGATGAAGTAATCGCAGCGGGGAAGCGCACCGGCGAGAAGTTCTGGCAGTTGCCGCTTGATCGCGAGTACCGGGAGCAGATCAAAAGCGAGATTGCAGACATCAAGAATGTTGGCGGTCGAAAGGCTGGAACGATCACTGCCGCGTGGTTTCTCCGCGAGTTTGTCGAGGAGATTCCATGGGCACATCTCGATATCGCCGGGACGGCCTGGAACGACACGGTCAAGCCGCATCTTGCGGTTGGTCCCTCGGGCATCTGTGTCCGTACTCTGGTGAGCCTGGTCGAGAAGATGGCAAAGGGCTAGTCTAGGAAGGCTCGCGAAATCAAAGGCGGGCAGGGACAAGCCCTGCCCCTACGTCTTCCGTTGGTTGAAAGTCAGCTCACATGACGTAGAATATCGGCATCTTGCCTGGAGCGGCTATGTCTGATCCTTACGTGGTCCTGGGCGTCAGGCGCTCGGCCAGTCAGACAGAAATAAAGTCAGCATATCGCCGTCTGGCGCGCAGGTATCACCCTGACGTCAATGCGCACCCTGCTGCCGCCGGGAGGTTCGCTCAGATCACTGACGCCTACCAGGTCCTCGTCGACCCCAACCGCCGAAGCATTTTTGACCGCAACGGAACTTCCGGCGCCAGATCTCCCCGCGAGAGAGGCTCGGGCGCGGCGGCGGCTGCACGTGCTGAGCGGCGAGCCTACTACCAGACCCGAGCCGATCGTGTGGTCAACGAATGGTTGCAGCGTGAACGCGAGGAATCAAAAGCGCGCGGCAAAGCGGTTTACACGACCGTCACGCTCTTTATCTCGACCTTCGTCGCCGCCATCATGAAGCCTTCATTGCTCGAGAGTTCGACTCCGATCTGGAGGGCCCTGCTACTGCTGCTCTTTGCTGTCAGCGTCTGGCATCTCTTTAGGAGTCTACGGGAGCATTTCGACTACTACACCTATCGTCCTGAGCGAATTTCGCTGACAAGGGCGACAAAATCCGAGAAGCCATTCAAGAGAGGCGTCGCCTGGGCGTTTGTCGTTGGGGGTTACTTGTTCTCGCTGACGGCTGGGATGCTGCTCGGAGTGCTCGTCGAGGACATTTCGAAGCAGTTACTCGGCCCGACCAGTTCCGCGGAGGCGCTGCTCGGAGTCTTCTTCTACCCGCCGATCGCGGTCCTGATCGTCGATATGATTTACGCGCTCAACCTACACTTCGAGGAGTTGTGACAATCGACAGCAGGCTCCTCACGCGTCCTGCGACGATCCTCTTGCTCTTGCTTTTCCTGGCAGGAACGGCTCGCGCTGCTCCGGGGACTCTCTGCAAGATCTCAGATATTTCACCCGAGAGGAGAACTCTCTCGGTGACTTGTGTCATCGCCGTCGCGCAGGAAGGCCGCAACCTGCTGCGGTTTCTCGATCAGTTTGCTGGTATCGACAAGCTGAGCGACCGGTTTGTCGCAGTCAAGCTGCAAGATGCCAGCGGGCAGCCGGTGCCGGTCGAGCTTCGCGGCAACGGCCTCTACAGCTTCACCCCGGGCAAGGCGGCGCGACCAATCGAGCTGCGGTACGACGTTCGGCTAAGTCGTCCCCTCGAACCTGGTCGGTATGCGTTGACTTCGAGTCTCGGGCCCGAGGCGGCCTTTCTTCTTGCTTCAGATATCCTTCCCGAAGGACTTAACCTCGTCGGCGGGCTCGAAATTGAGTTCGTCGCTCCAGATGGTTGGCAGGTTGCGACGACCGAACCAACCGATGGGGAGCACTTCGTCATTTCGGATGTCAGCCGGGCGGTCTTTTTTCTTGGGCGCCTGCGAATGCGCAAGACCGAGATAGATGGCATGCGCCTCAACGTTGCGATTGCGGGAACCTGGGAGTTCTCTGATGACCAGATTGTCACTCTCAGCGAGTCGATTGCACGATCCCAGGCACGAATGATCGAAGGACGCGAGACCGGCACCTTCCTCGTCACACTCGCGCCATTTCCGCTACCTTTGACCGGTCTGCGATCCGCCGCACTTGCGAGAGCAAACACCGTTATTCTGATGCTCAACCCGGGGAATGATCGAACGCGAACGGTGAGACACTACCAGCGACATCTCGCGCATGAAATGTTTCATTTCTATCTGCCCAACGCATTCCGAATAAGAGAGAACTTTGACTGGTTCTGGGAGGGGTTCACGCGCTATCTCGCACTCGTCACGCTGGTTCAGACAAAGGCCATGACGTTCAATGATCTTCTCGCCAACGTCAACGATGAATACGATGCCTATCGAGTCAATCCGCTTCGCGGTGGGACCTCGCTCATTGCCGCATCGCCGGAGAAGTTCTCAGATGCGGCCAACTACGAAATCGTCTATCGCAAGGGCCTCGTCGTCGCCGCTCTCTACGATCTGGAGTTGCGCTGGCAGAGTCGAGGTAAGGAGAGTCTGCCAGGAATCGTGAAGGCGCTCTATCAGGGTTATGCGCGAACCGGGCGCGAGATAGGAAACCGTGAAGTGCTCAATGAACTCAGCCGCGCCGGGCACCTCTCGAAGTTCATTGCTGATTACATTGAAGGAGTCCGCGAGATCGCGTTGGATGAACTGCTCGAGCCGTATGGTGTCATCATTGAGAGAAATGCGGATCGTGGTGGTGCGCGACTGGTCGTTGGCACACGGCTCTCAGATCGGCAGAAGACGCTGTGGGCGGGGTTTCAGAAGTAGCTCGGAGGGGACCGGTACGTTAAGAAGAAGAAAAAACGCGAAGGACGCGAAGAAGACGCGAAAGACGCGAAGGTGGGAAGACTGAGGCCTTTTGCCTTTTCCCTTTCGAGTCCCTCGCATTTTTTCTTCTTCTTAAGGAGCTGTTGTTGTCACCCGAGGCCCTTGACGATGACCTTCTCAACAGCTTCTGCAAAAGTGTCTATCTCCTCAAGAGTCGTGTAGACATTCGGTGTCACACGCAGTCCGCGAAACTCTTCGTGCGCGATTCCAGTCGAGATGATTCGGTGCTTGTCATAAAGATGACCCGCCAGCAGGCCAGGATCGACGCCATCAATGCTGAACGTCGCGAGCCCGCACGACTGTCGCGGATCAAAACTGGTCAGTATCTTAACGCCCTTCTGTCCTTCAAGGCGTTTCGCCCAGCGCTGGAAGAGATATCTCAATCGCGCGGCCTTGCGCTCGGCACCGATCCCTTCGTGAAAATCCAGTGCTTCGTTGATGGCGTTGTGATTGGCCGCCGGATGAGTCCCGATCTCTTCGAACTTCCTGATGTCGCCATTCTGTGTCTCGTCTGCCGGCATCAGTGGCCAGATGCCTTTGATCTTCGCTCTTCGTACAAACAGAAACCCCGTCCCGTGCGGCGCCGTCAGCCATTTGTGAAGACTTGTCCCGTAGTAGTCGCAATCGAGATCAGCGTGCGTAAACGGAAAATGCGCGAACGCGTGCGCGCCGTCGACAATCACCTCGATCCCTCGCTCGCGTCCAAACCGGCAAATGCGCTTCACCGGAAAAATCTGCCCAGTCAGATTTGTGATGTGGCAAAAATGAATGACTCGCGTCCTTGACGTCACCGCGCGCTCGATCCGCTCAGCGAGATCATCAAGACTCGGCGGTGGAACAGGAAACGATATCTTCTTGACGACTATCCCGTCACGACGCTCGCGTTGACGCCACGTCGTGAGCATGCGCGGGTAGTCCTGATTCGTCGTCACAATCTCATCGCCCGGTTTCAATTCGAGGCCAAGCTGGCAGATCTCCAGAGCCTCACTCGCATTGCGCGTGATCGCCATCTCTTCAGGATCGCAACCAAATGTGCGTGCGAGTCTGCGACGGACGCTCTCGATCTGCGGTTCGAGAATGCGCCACATCGTGTGCGTCGTCGCCAGATTGGAGAAGTCGAGATAACGCTTCATCGCGTCCTGGACGATACGAGGTGACGGGCTGACGCCGCCGTTGTTGAGATTGATCCACGTTCTGTCGACGGTGAACGCGCGTTGAATCTCGAACCAGAAGTCTTCGTCACGCGCGACATCGTCTGGTGAGCGGCCCGCGACGTGCCGCGTCGCATCGAGCGCGCTACCGAAACCTCTTTCATTGAAGCTCGCGACAGCGGTGACGGCGGCCCCTCCGAGAAAGGCACGCCGGCTGAAGCCGTTATGAAGTGACCGATTGATCCTCATTTCGCCCCCGTCTGGCTGAATAACGCTCTCCTGACAGCCTTCTGTGCGTCAGTCGCGGTTCCCCTCTCCCAGCCGCCAGCCAGCATTTTTGAGAAAGGCGTTGTAGTCAATCTCGTCGGTTCCGTGACGTTTGCGCCCCATTCAACAGAACGAGAAGCATCGCCACTGCCGCCATCGAACGAAACGACGTTCTCATGAATGGAGTCTCCAGATGGTAGAATCGCTGAGCTGACAGGGTGAAAGAAACACCGGCGCGATAGTACTACCCCGAATCTTGCTGATCAAGCGACACCCTTTTGGAGTGCGGGGGCTTGCCACCGCTTTCGCGAGTTGCCGTTTGCGAGTCCAGGGGAAAGCGGTGGCAAGCCACCGCACTCCAAACAGTGGTCGAGTTCAGATGCGAATTGAAGAGATACAGTCGAAGACGATCCTCAACCCCACAGGGGGCTTTCTCGCCAGCTTTACCCACTCGCTCAACGCGTATCAGGGATGTGCGTTTGGCCACAACGGATGCCCTTATTGTTATGTCCGGGCGATGCCGATTCAGCGCTTTGCCGGTGCTCCGTGGGGCGAGTGGGTCCGCGCGAAGCTGAATGCCCCTGAGTTACTTGCGAAGGAACTCGAGCGCGCGAAGCGAGATGGCAAGTTTGGCTCGCTGCGTGTGTTTATGAGCACGGCGACCGATCCCTACCAGGGACTGGAGGCGCGGTTGCATTTGACGGCACGTCTGCTTGAAGTGTTTGAGCAGAGTGGTGAGTTT
Source organism: Acidobacteriota bacterium (assembly GCA_031401095.1). Lineage (GTDB taxonomy): Bacteria > Acidobacteriota > Blastocatellia > RBC074 > RBC074 > JANNRD01. The sequence continues at coordinate 2,078 of JANNRD010000720.1, read as the reverse complement.
GGATGGTTGGTCGTGCAAACAAGATCGCCCCTCGTTGAGCGCGATGTGGAAGTGCTGACTCGGTTGGGCGACCGGGTCATGGTCAGTGTCACGGTTGAGACGGATCGGGATGAAGTGCGACGCGCAATCACACCAACAAGCCCGAGCATTGAGCGAAGGTTGGAGACGCTGCAGCGGCTGACAGAGCGGGGAATTGATACACAGGCTGCGATTAGTCCGATTCTGCCATGCGATCCAGTCAGATTTGCTGAGTTGGTCTCAACCAGAGCTCGACGGGTGGTCGTCGATACCTTGATTGATGGGGACGGTGCTGGCGGAAGGCGGAGCAACGAACTTGGAATGGGACAGGTGTTAGCGAACGCCGGCTACGATGGGTGGATGGGTGGCGATGCGCACTTGCAATTGTTGGAGGAACTACGCGCGAGGATGGGTCACGCAAGGGTTGGGTTTAGTCAGGACGGGTTTAACTTAAGCGGACGGATTTCGAAGCGGTAGGAGAAACAACGGAAAGATACGGAATAAAACGGAAGATACGGAAACAGCAAAAAGTAAATTCTGGGCCTTCCGTGTTTTTCCGTATGTTCGGTTGTTTCTCTTTGCTTAGAGGGTCTTGAGATACTCGACGACTTGCCGCTTTTCCTTCTCACTCAAGGCAAACCCAAAGGGATGCCCATCATTCGCCAGCCCAGGCAGGGTCGTATCGATGATTCTTCGCCGCGCCTCCGGTGCGAGGTCCTTCGATGCGGATCCCGGCAGAACCTCGAATTTGAATCCGACATCCTTCGCGTCAAACGCCGTCGCCCCGCCGATGCGGCGAAAGTACTTCGGCCGCGCCTCTTTCGTCAGGACACCATAAATCGTCGGCACTGACCCATTATGAAAATACGGCGCCGAAGCCCAAACCCCATCGAGTGGAGGCGCGACGTAACCCGCAGGGTCCTCGTCAGAGTGTGAGTTGTTACCAGCAAACCAGGTCTTGTTGAAATAGGCGCGGAATTCGCGCGTCAATCCAGTCAAGCGCAATCGGTCCGTGCCAACTATATCGATCGGGACGAGGCGATTCGGATATTTGCCGTCCGGACCATAGCTCCCATGACATTGAGAGCATGTTTTTGCAAACACCGTCTCGCCAGCACCAGCCAGCGTCCGATCGATCGCCATTGGATACCTTGGCGCCGGGATCGAACGCAGGTAGGCGAGAATGTCCCTGAAGTCTGACTCCCACGAGCGAATCTTCTCGCCATTCGGCTCACCCATAGTGAACTGCATGATCGGGCGCGTGAAATCGCCCTTGACGCTCGCGTCGACATAGAGCGCGGTTTTCTTCTTGAGGTGCCACCACGGGATAGGATCAAGGTCCTGGTCCTTGTAATCGCCCATTGGCGCCGGTTCCGCTCGGCGAGAGAGGTCTTCATTTCGACGGCGAATGAGCTCGAGGCTGAAGATGAAGGCATTGGTCCGGCCCCTCGTCATGCCAAAACTCATTGGGAATGGGCCCTTCATACCCGTCATCTTCGTCACGTCTTCATAGAACGTTTGCATATCCAGTTCGGTATTGGGCATCCCGATCATGCTTTCACCAGAGCCGGGCAGACGTCCGCCGTGACAAAGCATGCAGGTCTGGACCCAGGCGCCCTGTGGCGTGACGACGAACTGCATGGGTCCGCCCTGATTAGGCCATGTGGCAGTTGAGAAGCCATATCTTTCAAAGGCTACGCTGCGCACCGAATCGGGATCCTGCGCATCAATCTTCGCTTTCCATTCCGGTTCCCAGACATTGGGGAGACGTTCGAGGAGCTTTCCAGTGAGCAGTGGAATGCCGTAAGCGTTGTGCGTCAGATTGTGGAGACCACGCTGCTCGGGTGTGTTCTCAGCCGACGTCAATAGCGGAAGAGAAGCCGCTACCACGAAGAACGCAAACAACGCAAAGATGATCAGGGACAGACTTCGTCGAGGTGGTCGGTTCATCTTGATGTCTTCCTGTAGCGCGATTTGGCAAATCGCGCTTCACGGTCGCCGCCATTTCTTATGCTTGCTAAGGAGGTCGACAAGTAGCGGGATTTGGGAAAACGCGAGGG
>JANNRD010000719.1:0-9380 GCA_031401095.1 Acidobacteriota bacterium | reverse complement strand
ACTCGCTGCCGGTGAGGACGCGGCCCGCGGCGATCCCGACCTCGTGGGCGACCGACAATGCCGTTGCCGGATGATCTCCCGTGACCATGACCACCCGAATCCCCGCTTCGCGTGCGCGGCGAATCGCGTCAGGCACTTCCGGCCGTGGTGGGTCCCACATCAAGGCCAGCCCAAGGAAATCCAGCGCGTCCTCTCCCGCTCCGGACCGGCGTCCGAGTGCGAGTACGCGGTAGCCCTCGCGCGCATAGGCGTCGGCCTTTTCAAGCCAGAGGCCCTGTTGAGAGTCAGACAACAGACTCCGCGCGATGACCACTTCCGGCGCGCCCTTGAGATAACTCGTGTACCCAAGACCATCAATCACTGTCACCCGCATGAATTTCTCGGCGCTGTCAAAAGGCCGGCTATCATGCCGCGGGTATTCCATTCGCAGCCGTCCAGGCTGCATGCCTTGCTTTGTTGCGTATTCGAGTAAGGCCAGGTCGAGCGGGTCGCCAGCGCCGCCAGACACTTCAGCGTCGTTGGCGAATATCATCGCGTGCAGGGCAGCCTGCGTGTCAGTACTGTCAAGGGCCCGCACGAAGATGCGGTTCTCCGTCAAGGTTCCCGTTTTGTCCGTCGCGATCACCGTCACCGACCCAAGGGCCTCGACAGCGCTTAGACGCCGCACCACCACCCTGCGCTTCGTCATCCGCTCAACGCCGAGCGCCAGCGTCAGGGTGAGGACCGCGGGCAGTCCTTCCGGAACCGCAGCGACCGCCAGCGCAACCGCAAAAAGGAAGACGTGACTGATTCGCGCCCAGCCCTCAACCATCACTCCGCCGATGGCGATGAATACCACCAGGACCAGGACCGCGCGCGCGATTTGGCCCCCGAACTTCTCAAGCCTCTGTTCGAGCGGTGTTGCTTCGCGCTCGATTTCGCCGATGAGAAGCGCCAACCGCCCCATCGAGCTATTGACACCGGTCAGCGTGACCTCGAGGTAGGTCTTGCCACGAACCAGCAAGGTCCCACTGAAGACCGTGTCTCCGGACGACTTCTCGATTGGTACAGATTCACCGGTCAGGATTGATTCATCCAGCATTGTCCCTTCGGCGGCGATCAACGACCCGTCGGCCGGGACGCGGTCGCCAGCCTCGATGCGGACGAGATCGCCAGGCACGATGACACTGCCCGGCAGCCGCTGCAGACTCCCTTCGCGCACCGCCCAGACAAGCGGCGCGGACATTTCCTTCAGTCGTGCGAGCGCTGCCTCGGATTTGCTTTCCTGATAGACGCCGAGCGCGGCATTGAGGAGAAGGATGAGGGCGATCGCGATCGACTCAACGGAGAGCCCCCTTGCACCTTCCCAGAGCCAGACGCCAGTGCTCACCAGGAGCGCAAACAACAGAACGTAGATCAATGGACTCTGGAACTGACTCAAAAAGCGCTGCCAGAGCGGCGTGGCTGACTCCTGTGGCAGCGCGTTAGGACCAAATCGTTGTAGACGCGCCAAAGCCTCCGCGTCCGTCAGGCCGAGATGTCTAACTGTCGTTTCTGCCATGGCTCACTGACCGCCTCTTCTCGCGATCAATTCTTGACAATGCTGACAGCCGTGATCTTGTACTCCGGTGTTGCGACAAGCGCGTCACGGTAAGGGCTGGTCAGATTATTGAGGAAGACTTCCGCCGTGTGGAACGTCGCAAACAGCTCGCCGTTCTTGACTGCCGAGTTGATTTTGATGGGCAGCGTCGCTTCGCCATATCGGCTGCAAACGCGCACGAACTCTCCATCGGCAAGCTCAAGAGCGCGAGCATCGGCCGGGGCGACATCGAGGCAGTCTGTCGGACGCAGTTCAACATTCCGAGTCCGCATCGTCATTGTCCCTGCATTAAACTGGTAGAGACTACGTCCCGTCATGAGGAGAAATGGAAACTCGCGGGAGGTTGTTTCTGGAGTTGCTTTGTAGTCGATCCGGGTGAGCGCCGCTCGCTTGCCGATCGGAAATCCACTTTCGTGCAGCAGGGTCGTTCCCGGATGAGACTCGTCCGGGCAGGGCCATTGCAATCCGCCCCCCTCGATTCGGTCATAGGTTATCCCGCGACCGGCAGGCCAGACTTCGCGGATTTCGTCCCAGATCTCGATAGGTGATTGAAATCCGAAGGAATCCCCTGCCCCCATGGCGCGGGCAAGGTCGCAGATGATCTCCCAATCAGATTTCGCCTGGCCGATCGGTTCAATTGCTTTCCGAACGCGTTGCACTCGACGCTCCGCGTTCATGAAGGTGCCCTCCTTCTCAAAGGACGAGCAGGCGGGGAAGAAGACGGTGCCAAACTCGCGTGCGGTCTCATTGAAAAACATATCCTGAATGATGACCAGTTCAACATTCTTCAGCGACTGTCGCGTGACGGCCGCATTGGGATTGGTCAAAAGGATGTCGTAGCCGATCGCCCACAGCGCCTTCAGCCTTCCCTCGCCTGCTGCGTCCATCATCTGCTGAAGATTCAGCCCGCCATTGACGGGAAGCGGCTGACGCCAGACGTCCTCAAACCTCTTTCTGCCCTGGTCAATCGAGACGAACCCGGTGAGGTTGCCGGGCTCACAGCCCATGTGAGCCGAACCCTGAACGTTGTTCTGCCCGCGCAACGGGTTGATGCCTGCGCCGCGCCTGCCTATGTTGCCGGTCAGCAGCGCCAGATTGACAAGGCTCATGACTCCTTCTGTTCCCTGCACGTGCTCTGTCATTCCCAGTCCGTGGACGCTGAGAGCCGGCTTGGCGGTCGCGAACAAGCGTGCCGCCTCTCTGATCAGCTTCGAATCGACGCCACAAACATCGGCCATTTTCTCTGGAGCGTAATCCTCGATGAACGCCCGGAATTCGTCCAACGCCCCGACACGCTCAGCAACAAACGTCTCGTCCACCAGATCCTCCTCAACGATGGCGCAGGCGATGGCGTTGAGCAGCGGAATATTTGTTCCCGGCCGCAAGGGCAGGTGGATCGCAGCATAGTCAACCAGTTCAATGTGGCGTGGATCGATGACGATCAGATTTGCGCCCTTGAGTGCGGCCTGCTTGATCCGCGCTCCGATGATCGGATGGTTCTCAGTTGGATTGCAGCCGCAAATGAGGATTGTTTGGGCCAGCTCGATGTCGTCGAAAGAATTGGTCGCTGCGCCGGTGCCGAGCATTGCCTTCATCGCTGCGGCAGTCGGTGCGTGACAAACGCGCGCACAGCAGTCAACGTTGTTCGTTCCGAGGACCGCGCGAGCGAACTTCTGGGTCAGGTAATTCTCTTCATTTGTCGCGCGGGCTGAGCCGAGCACCCCGACGCTGTCAGGTCCATCTCGCTCGACAATCTGTTTCAATCTTGAAGCCGTCAAGGAAATCGCGTCCTCCCAACTCACTTCCCGCCAGGCAGCTTGGTCCTTTATGAGCGGGGTGGTGAGACGGTCGCTGGCATAGGCAAAATCGAAAGCGTAGCGGCCCTTGACGCACAAGTGACCCTTGCTGACAGGAGCATCCAAGACAGCCTTGACTGCCACCATCCTCCCAGCGCGCGTTCCAACCTCCATTTCGCATCCTGTGCCGCAGTAGGGACACGTAGTCCTCGTCCATTCGTTGGCAAAGCCCCGGGCGATCAGGGATTTCTCCTCGAGGGCGCCACTCGGACAGGTGTCGACGCACGCGCCGCAACTGACACATGAACTGTCACGCAAAGTGGGGCTGTCGGACGGCCCCGAGTCAGGAAAGATGTGTGTTGCGTCGCCACGACCCTTCACCTGCCAGACAAACTGCCCCTGCACCTCAGCACAGATGCGGACACAGCGATAGCAGGTAATGCAACGCGACATGTCAACGTGGATGTAGGGGTGGGAATCGTCCACGAGTGAAGAATTGCTGGCACCGGTGCACTCGTTGGTCAGCCCGTAATGGGCCAGCAGGCGGTGGAATGGCTTCTCGGGATAGTGGAACACAGCATCCTGCGGGTAGCGGTCTACCATCTCGCGCAACAGCGTCCGGCGGGTATTCTCGAGCTCGGGTGCATGCGTTTCGATGACCATTCCATCCACCAGCGCGTTGTCACAGGCCGTCAGGGGATGCACGTGTCCTTCGACGTTGACGAGGCAAAGGCGGCAACTTCCACAAGGCCGCAGGCGCGGATCGTCGCAGAGGGTTGGTAGCTCAATCCCTACGGACCTCAGCGCATCGAGAATTGTCCCCTGGCTGTCAAAACGGTACTGTTTGTAGTTGATGGTTGCGCGTCGCATCGGTCTTCAGTGCTTCCTCATTCCGGCCCGTCTCTCAACCAATTTAGCAGGGCAAGCCGCGTGCCGTCGAGGTCCCATCTGCCGCAGTTTGCCGAGTTACGGAACAACGGGATGCTCCGGCGTTAGGTTCCGGCCTTGACATTCGCAGACGCTCCGTAGATTCTTTGCCTCATTGACCTGACGCTGGCCTTGCCGGTCGCGGGCCGCAGGTTCCATCGGGACCATCACTGGACGCAGTAACAATTGCAGGACTCGGCCTCCCCCCGAGCTCCTTCCGTTATGAAATTCCACTGAGGTGGGTATGACGCGCCGTCGCTTGGGAAGAGGCATCCTCACGTCACTGTCACACGGCCCCCTGTCTGTACCCTTCCTGCTTATCGTTGGACTATTCCTCACTTTCGCCCTGTTTTCGGTGCCCGATTCGCGAGCACTGGGCGGCTCAATCGGACAGGCGGCATTCTCTCAGACGGGACAAAAGGGCGCAGTCGTCGTTGGTGGCAGTGGGCCGGTGATTGACGATTCGCGACCTCGAACTATTTCGAACACGCCGACTGCTGGCGTCAGCGATCACAGGACGACTGGCGATGAGCCAGCTGGCAATTGCACTCCACCCACTATCAAGACAAGATTCGCGCCGACTGATTCCCGGGTCTATCAGTGGACGCTCTTCTCGGGTGCCGTCGCGGGCGATTCCGTGAGGTGGGACTTCCGGAAGCCGGATGGAACCAGCTATTTTCTGACCGATCCAGTAGCCATCACTTTCAACGGGGACGTCTGTGCGTGGGGTTTCATTAACATCGCCACCTCTCCAGCGGCCGCGCTGCTCGGCAATTGGGAAGTGCGGGTCATCTACAACGGGTCGGTAGTGACTACTGACTCCTTTACACTCAGATCGGACACAGTCGTACTGACCGATCACCGCATCACCGGTCCCGCCCCGACAGGTTGCACTCCGCCCGCGAGCAAAACCACTTTCCTGCCGACGGACCCAAGTGTTTATCAGTGGACACGGGTCAACGGTGCGCAAGTTGGTGATCAGGTGCGATGGGAATTCGTCCAACCGAATGGCTCTGTCTACGCAACAAGCAGTACGCTAACGATAAGTCTCGCCGGTGATAACTGCTTTTGGGTCGGCATAAACATCGCCGGCCACCCTGCTGCAACGTTGCTTGGAACCTGGCAGATTAGGGTGATCTACAACAACGTCCCGCTGCTACCCACGCCCGACACTTTCACGATCGCGCAGAATCTCTGTCCGACGCTCGGAGGTATCAACCCAACGAGTGGCGTCATCGGCAGCAGTGTCACCATTAGCGGAACCAATCTTACCGGAGTCAACTCGGTAAAGTTCGCGAATAACGTGAGCGCCTCGTTTGTGGTGAACAACGATACGACGATCATTGCCTCGGTGCCCAATGCAGCGGTGGCGGGCCCGATTACGATCAGTAAACCGAGTTGTGCCGATCTGCAGACTTCGTCCTATACCGTCATCTTGCGGCCGGTGATCGAGGTGACAGCGGCGAGCCTGAATTTCGGTACTGTCATCGCGGGCGAACGCGCAAGCCTGCCGCTCACGGTCCGCAACATCGGCAATGCCCCACTTAGCATCTCTTCCATCACAAGCACCAATCCGCAATTCACCATCAGTTTACCGACCAGAGCTTTCGCGTTGATCCCGGGCGGTAGCGTCGCCATCAACGTCAGCTTCACAGCCGATTCTGCGGGAACAAAAACGGCCACGCTGTCGATCAACAACAGCGATCCCACGCGCCCGCGTGTGGATGTAGCCATGACCGGCACCGGGCTTGCTCCTGCAATTGAAGTGACGCCAGCGACTCTAAGTTTTGGCGACCTTAAGCTGGCGCAGACCCGGGACTTGTCCTTTGCCATTCGCAACACAGGCGGGGCGCTACTCAAGGTCAATGGCGTCACGAGCAGCAACGCACAGTTCGGTGCCATGCAGTTGATCGAGAAGCCCTCCAACGCGGTGCGTTCGCTTCCGCTTGCCATCGCGCCCGGGGCAATCGTCGAAGTCACGGTTAGATTCCGACCAAGCTTTGTCGCCAGCTCCGTCGGCACACAAAGCGGCGTCCTTTCAATCGACAGCAATGACCCGACCCGTCCGCGTCTGGATGTCCCACTGAACGGCAGGGGGTTGGGCGCGCTTGTCGGCTCCCCATCGACCCTCGCCTTTGGCAGTGCAAGTGTCTGTTCCCCGCCGACTACCGCGGGTCTGACGTTGACCAACACTGGGAACGAGTCGCTCACGATCAGCTCGATCTCGACCGACCACCCGGCCTTTACCGTGATGCCAAAGCCCGGACTTCCGCTCTCGATAGCGGCGGGGGTGAGCCTCAGCCTTACCTTGAGCTTCTCCACGAGTACCACAGGCGGGCAGATCGGCAGGTTACTTGTCAGCAGCAATGCCGTCAACAACCCGGGCTTGAGCGTCTCACTGACTGGTGTGGGTACAGCTATCCCGCCGCCGGTGATCGGTCAACTTTCGGTCTCACGGACAACCCTGTCACATGGGCGCGTGGACACCGCCCGCGCCGTCAGCCCATTCAATCCGTTTGGGCTGGCTGACGTCATCGGATTTGCCTTTGCGGGGGCACCGCTGCCAGCGAATTCAATTGCGCCTGGCGTTCTACCGCCGGCGCTGATTGGCGGATTCCCAGGTCAGGCGCCGGCAGCTATTCCGTCGGCGCCCGATCCGTTCCGAATCACCCTCGTGGGGGGGCTCGCCAATCCGATTGTCCTTGCTGCGGCAAACATTCCCAGTTGCTTCACACTTGTCGTAGCCGAGGGCGTGACGGCGCCCAACCTGACGCGTTGGGATCGCATCGGCACCCGCTTCGGCTCGGGAAATGTGTATGCTGCGGTCGCGATTCCGGGGACGGCCATCTCCGCGGGCGTGGAACTCGTGACTGAGGCAGATTTCGAGGCATACACGGCCAACTCGATCATTTATGAAGCCCCGGACTTTGGCTTGCTTGTCGCCCCGGCCGGACAGAATGGCGGTACGTCGACGTTCCAGGCACGCGCGCGCAGAATCCCCGCCGGACCACAATGCCAGGCCGTCCTGAGCCAGCCACAGTCCACACAGGTAGAGTTCTCGCGGACCGTGCGGATTGAAATCGACACCAACAGAACGGTTATGACGCGCGTGGGCACCGGCATCGACGTCACCGTCACCGCGCAAATCCTTGGCAACTTTGACCCTGCAATCAACACTGTCGTGCGTTGGGCCTACGACGGCAACACACTCGACCAAGTGATCGACCGTGCCGATATGACGCTGCCCGGCGGGGCGCGCGTTGTGATGCAGACGTTCCATGCTCCGGCTGCCGATGAATGCAAGCTCGCTCAGATCACGGCGGTGGCCAGCTCGACTGGGAATGTCCCTGCGGTGTTCCTGCCGCCGATCAACCCCTTTCTTGCGCTGGCACCGGACTCGATTGGGCTCTTCACCTTCCGCAGCGGTGGCAGCACTGTCGAAGACACGAAGACTGTGCTCGTGCGCGCGCCAGACAGTGACTGCGGCGGTGGCGTTCCGGTCGGATGGATTCGCGGCGTCGTCACGAGCGCGGCGACAGGTGAGGTTCTTGCCGGCGCCACCGTCACCGTTGCCGGTACCAGCATCACCGAGACTACGGGTGATGACGGCACCTATGAGTTGAATAACGTCCCGGCCGGCGTGCAAACACTCAGCGCATCCGCCGCCGGATTCGAGACGAGACAGTTGCAGATCAACGTCTTTGGCGGACAGATACTGACACAGGACATCAGCCTCTTTCCACAGAGTGGGACGATTGGCGGGTTGGTTATTGATGCGTTTTCATATCAGCCTATTGTTGGCGCCACCGTTGCGGTCAAAGGAACTGGCATCGCAGCCACGAGCGGCAGCGGCGGCTCATACACTTTGTCCAACGTTCCTATTGGCCCGCAGACGGTGACGGCTTCAGCGTCAGGTTCCAACCCTGACCAATCCATCGTCAACGTCATCGCTGATCAGACGGTTGGGGAAGACTTTTTCCTGACGCCAGTCACCGGCACGGTCACCGGTACTGTCCGAAACGCCACGACAAACCAGCCGATCGCTGGAGCCACGGTTACGGCAGCCAGCGCAGGTCTCAGCGCGACCACCGGCAGCGACGGCTCTTACACGCTCAACAACGTGCCTGCCGGGCCGCAAACTTTGAATGCGACCGCGAATGGGTTCAACCCAGCGAGCATCTCAGGCTCGGTGCTTGCGGGAATGACCGTGAGGGCGGACGTCGCAATGATGCCCTTGCTGGGCATAATCACGGGCACAGTCAGAAATGCGGACAACGCCGATCCAGTCTCAGGCGCAACAATCACTGTCGGCGGAACGGGTCTCTCGACGGCCTCCGACGCGGGTGGGAACTACGCTCTGATCAACGTTCCGGCGGGTAGCCAGACCTTGAACGCCTCTGCCAACGGTTTCATGACGACGCAGTCATCCGGGATCAACGTTGTCGGCAATGAGACCGTCGTGCGGGACGTCACGCTCACGCCGCTGAAGGGAAAGATACAGGGCAAGATCACCAACGCGACTAACACTAACCCTATCGCGAACGCCGATGTAGAGGTCCTTCCCTTCCCGATCACCTTTGCCACCTCCGACGCCGGCGGTAACTACACGTTGGCGAATGTGCCCACGGGACAACAGGTCATCCTGGCTTCTGCGCCCGGCTATTACGCGAAGCTTGCAGTGGTCAACGTCGTTGCCGACCAGACCTCGACGCAGGATTTCGCGCTGACACCAAAGGTCGGCGTGGTGCTAGGGACAGTCTTCGACAACTTCTCACAGGTCGTTGCAGATGCGACGGTCGCGGTTGCTGGGACCAACATCGCGGCGACGACAGATAGCAACGGCACCTACACGCTGACGAATGTCCAGGAAGGGACACAGACTCTCAACGTCTCAAAGTTGCTTCTGGATTCAGCACAGGCCACCGTCAATGTCGTCGGCAAGGGTAGCGTGACCCTCGCGTTCGTTCCCACGTCACAAATTCGAACACGAATCACCCCGGGGCCAGATCCTCTCATCACAACACGACTTCGAAGTGGCCCATCATGCCCGCGGCGTGATGCTCGAGGATGTGGCAGTG
>JANNRD010000718.1:0-2015 GCA_031401095.1 Acidobacteriota bacterium | reverse complement strand
CATAGAGCAGCGGCAGCCACGCATAGAAGAAGAACAGGCCGAACGCCATGATGGCGAGGCCGGACGCAATCAGCAGCAGCGCAAAGATCGTGGACATGTTGGTTCGTCGCTCCCTCTGGTATCGGCTCTGACTAGCAGCCTGTTAAGTTGCTCTGCATTTCGACGCCCGTACACTGATGCTATCTGTATTCGTCTGCCCGTGGTTCCGGGGCGGCGGGGAGCCGGCCAGCCCGGAGGCCGGGTTCCTTCGCTGGCAGTCTCAGCTTATGGGGTGTTTGAAATGCCTATTCCCTGGTGCTCAAGTTCCTGCAGAACTGAGCGTCCGGACCCGCGACGTGAGAACGTCTATCGCCGCAGAACGCTAAGCCCGCAGCGCCCGCAGAAAAGCCACCGGGTCCCCGCCGCTTTCCAGCTGCTCCACCAGCGCCGAGCCCACCACGACGCCATCCGTGTGGGGGGCCAGACTGCGCACCTGCTCCGTCCGGCGCACGCCGAAACCGGCGCACACGGGCAACGTCGCCAGCGCCCGCCAAGCCCGCGGTTCCGCGCGGCTCCCGGAGCGGTGGTCATCCCCGGCAGTATCGCGCGCAGCACCCCACCTCGAGCTCGGTACAACCACGTCGGCTGGAGGAACGGCGTGCGCATCGGTCCGCTCGACGAGGACCGCATCAGTGTCTTGTGAAGTCTAACGCGCCGTTGAGCGGCGCTGAAGCGCGCAGCGCGGAGGCATCCGCTCCAACGGCTGGTTAGGCGTCACATGCTCTACTTCCACCCAAGCTGCTGCAGGCTAATTGTGTCGTTCCAGATCTTGGTCATGGAGGCAATTCGATCACCGTCGAACTTCATAGCATAAACATAATCGGCAGCGATCGATTTCCCTGTTGCAGTACCCGGGCCTCCAGGACCTGTCTGCGTTCCGTGAAAGACTGCATATGCCGCAACAGTATTGCGCGACTCGTCTACCCCGAAGAAGCGCAATTCGTAGTGACCATCGGGCACAGGAGTAAATAGGTCTCTCATCCAGTCGCAGTAGCCTTCGAGAGTACTTATTCCCGCTAGCGCCCCGGTTTGGGCTGAGAACGATGCATTGGGGTGACAGTATGGTTTACAGCCCACCCATCCCTTCCCGGTCTCGCATGCTTCGAAGAACAACTTCGCTTGGCTAGAAATTTTACTCATGACTTCTTCCTCTGCTTAGCGTTCTACAATTTGTCAAAAGAGAGCTCGCACATCTTGGGGTGTTTTGTCGATAAGGCCTCCTACGTAGTTGTCCCGGGTGACGCCTAACTACTGTTAGGTTTCACTCCTTGCCGCGTGGGATCGGAGTCTTGGCAAGACGCTCGGCCATGCGAGTCTGCCAACCAGGGCCGGTCGCACGCCAACGCTTTACCACGTCGGGCGGCAACCGGAGGGAGATGAGCTGGCGAGGATTGGGCGAGCGCGGTCGGCCGCCCTTGCTGACGACGGCACGGCGCAACATCTCCTCGGTCAGCTCAGGGAGTTCCCTGTACTCCGAGCGTCGAATACGGTGGGCGTCAACGCGCTTCAGGTCAGAGCCCAAAGTTCGGCGCGAGGCGGTCTTGCTCACGGCTGTTGGCCTTTCTCATGCTGAAGATGTGACGGTCCGCGCCACGCGGGGTATAGCCGATAACGACCAGGCGACCTTCAAGCTTGCCGTAGCAGATCATGCGAACTTCGCCATAGTCCTTGCGCGTGTCCTCAACCTCCACGGTCACGCCGGCGAACACGAGCGGGGCATCTTCGAAATCCAAGCCTCGTTCCTCCAGCGTTCGAGCACACTTGTCAGGATCGTAGGTGATACCCAGAGGTTAGTGTATATACAGTAACTACCCTAGGCAAGTCGCGAAGAATTTCGAGCCTGAATGGCTAGATACGCTCTCGAGAGTGAAACCTAACGTCCGCGTTGAGCGGGCCGCGGAGAATAGTACGAATAAAAGGCCTTTCTGTTGCCGCCGAGTTTAGCGCCGGACGGTGCACGGGGATGCGCCGGCAAT
>JANNRD010000717.1:0-3297 GCA_031401095.1 Acidobacteriota bacterium | reverse complement strand
TAGGTTGATGTATCAAGCGCGGGACGGTTCTCTACAACCCTTTCTTGTTCTTCTCTGTGCTTCCTCTGTGTCTCCGTGTCTCTGTGGTTCAAGTGCTAGTGAAGTCGCTGTTACATAGAACTAGCCCGATTTTGGATTTTGGCTTTGGATTGATGAGAGAAACACGATCACCAGGGTAAGTAGCCTTCTCCCCAATCCAAAAGCTAAGATCCAAATTGGATTGGGGGGTAGAGTTCCGGGCAGATGAAGGGGATGAGGGCGAAGATGACGCCGGGCTTATAGAGAGCCTTGCGGTCGATCCGGCCGCCCGTCAGAATCCCGATGGCGCCGTCCTGTTGTTTTGAGTTGCTCCGATTGAAGAAGCGGTCATCCGCTTCGCCCAGTTCCAGCCCGTCCACCCTGATGAGTTTTGCAACACCCTCAGGAAGCAGAAAGCGCCCGGTCTGACCACGCCCGACCCGGCCCATGCGATCGATTATGACGATCCACGCGTACGCCCACATCCCCTCTGCAGCCTCGAGAATTCCACCTTCAATCCCGACGCCGTGCGTTGCTTCGCGAACGGCAGAGAGCGCTTCAGTCGCGCGATTAAAGGCGCCCGTCAGCATTTCCACATCCGACGCGGGTTGTGCGCTGACAAGAGAATCGGTGCGTACCCCAACGGCCTGTGCCTCAGGCCAGACTTCCGCGGCAGCCTCAACGACACAGGCAATCTTGACGGGATTCTCCGAACCAACAGCGAATTTGATGATACTTCTCACGACCAGACCTTACGGCGACCCGGCTCGGTGCGTCAATGACTAAACCCAGAAGTCTGCGCGATTCAGCCCTCGAGATACTCAAAGCGACGCTCGCCGCGGTCGATGTCGAGCAGTCTGTTCGAGGCCAGTTATCGCTCTTTGGCAATAAGCTGCTGGTTGGCGACGAGAGTATCGATCTGAACGCATACTCGAAGGTCATCGCGATCGGAATCGGCAAGGCGAGTGTCGGCATGGGTCGCGCCGTGGCCGGGGTACTCGGCCACCGGCTCGAGACGGGATTGATTGCCACCAATGCCCTGGTCGGTGAGGTCCCGCCATTTTTCGAGGTGATCATTGCGGGACACCCCCTTCCCAATCAGTCAAGTATCGAGGCCGCCCGAAAGGCTCGTGAGCTGCTTCGCCGTCATGACAGCGAGTCGACGCTGGTCATTTTCATGATCACTGGAGGCGGGTCCGCGCTCTTTGAGGAGCCGGTCGATCCATCAATTACATTGGCCGACCTGCAAAAGGTCAATGAGGCACTGGTGGGCTGCGGGGCTGTCATCAGAGAAATGAATATCGTTCGCCGCCATCTCTCCTCAGTAAAGGGTGGGCGGCTGGCCGAAGCAGCCCCGAAATCGCGGCAGATCTCGCTCTATGTTTCCGACGTCAATGAAGATGACCTGACCAGCGTTGCTTCGGGACCAACTCTTCCGTCCCGGGCGACCATCGAGGATTTCCAGCAGGTTATCGACAAGTATGCGTTGCTCAAAACTCTACCACCCTCCGTGATCGCGCTCATTCAATCTGGCCGGATTTCACCATTGCCCCGGCCGGCTGAGGATCCGCAGAGATCGCACCACCTCCTGCTCGACAACCGAGGAGCGCTGACTGAGGCAAAGACAATCGCCGAGCTGTTGGATTTTGTAGTCGAACTGGCGAGCGATCTGGTCGAGGGCGATGTGGAGCAACTTGCGCAAACGCATCTCGAGCGACTCGCCACGCTGCGCGAACGGAACAGCGGACGGATGGTCTGCCTGCTCTCAGGCGGTGAGGTGGTGTGTCCGGTGCGAGGGTGTGGGCGGGGCGGGCGAAATCAGGAATTTGTGCTGCGCGCCGCGCTCGCTCTGGATCTGCAAACTGGCGCCGAGGTCGTCGTTCTTAGCGCAGGGACTGATGGCATAGATGGCAACAGCCCCGCAGCGGGTGCGATCGCTGATGCTACGACCATTCCCAGCGCCGAAGCGAAGGGCCTCGTACCCGCCGATTACCTCAACAACAGCGATTCCTACACGTTTTTCGCAGCGGTTGGAGGCGCGATCGTGACCGGTCCAACTGGAAACAATGTCCGCGATCTGCGGGTGCTGCTCCGACAGTGATCAGTCTTCTGCTAAGATTGTCGAGCCCGAATTCTCAACTTAGAGCGAGGTAGTGATTGATTTTCCGCCGCATGATCTCAAGAAAACTCGAATGGCTTCTGACACTCAGCTTTCTTTCTCTTCTTTCACCATTCCTCTACGGGCAGGCTCCCTTGCCATCTCCACGGGCAGTCGGGCCAACAGCGCCACAACGACTGATTTTTGAAGAGGCGAAGCGCCTTCTCGAGGGTGAAGCTGAAGGGAATATCAGCAAACGGCCGGGCACGTACTCGGAGACACGTCTTCGGAATGGGCAGGTGCTGGAAGTGTACTATCCACTGGGCGTCCAGACATCGCGTTCAACTGGAAAGGGGCGAACTGGTAGATCGACTTCGGTCGCCGGGTATGGGCTGCTGCATGAATCGGCTGCGGCGTATGAGGAGGCTCGCCGTCCAAGACACGTTCTCGAGGAGTTGCTTCCAGACGGACAGGGGTTTGTGGCACAGGTTCCAGAACTGATCGCGAAGCTTGAGAAGAGACTGCGCGTCGGTTCAGGGAGGCTGGATCTCTCTCGCAGCGGTCTCAAGCGAGTAGATGCGTATTTGGCTTCCTATCGTCGAACTCATACCACTGCGGACACAGATCCGGCATTGTTTCAGGAGATGACCGCGTATTACGGCGAAGTGCTCAAGCGCGAACTTGCTGGTGAGTGGCGGATGCGCAGCGAGAACATCGCGCAGAAAAGGGCTCAGCAGGTGCCGAACATCGCTTTCGAACTGAACGGGAAACGGCGCGAGTTACGACCGTGGAGCGGTGTGCTTGATGTGCTCTATAACGAAGACCAGCGAGGTCTGACGGTTTCCGCGGCATTTGAAGCTGACTTGAAGGCCGCGCGCCCTTAGCCGGTCGTGATTGAACTGGAATAAACCCCGGAATATGCCGACACCGTATCAAAAGATGGCACACCTTTTACGCCGTGCCGCGTTCGGTGCGCGCCCCGACGAGATCGAAAACTATCTCAGACAGGGTTTCGAGGCAACGGTCGATCAGCTGCTCAACTACGATAGCACCCCCGAAGCACCGAACATTCCGGCGCAGCCGCAAGTCAGCAACGGAGCATTTGATATTCGCGGCCTTGACATCGAGCACATCTGCACCTGGTGGCTGGACATCATGATCAAGACGCGTCGCCCGATGCG
>JANNRD010000716.1:0-2037 GCA_031401095.1 Acidobacteriota bacterium | reverse complement strand
GCGAGTCGGTACCACTGACCGAGACATTCGCGCAGCAACCGATCGCGAGTATCAGGAGGCCGACACGCGTCTTGTTGAATATCCCGCTTATCACCGCGCTCCTTTCGAGGGTAGCCGCATGCCTTGAGTGTTGTCCGCGGCGAACGACGCAGCCTAAAGGCTGTACTCTGAACCGGGCTACGTCAAGTCGTGTTCTGGTTGTGTTGATCTGGTTTGGTCGGCTTGTCTATTGATTTGCGGGCTGGCGTCGGGAGAAGATGCAGCTCATCGCTACCCCAGAAAAAGAGTCACCAGGAGGCAAAAGACAGATGCGGCGGAGAACATTTCTTGCTGGTGCGGCGTTCCCCATGCTCGGTCTTGCGATGGGTCAGATTCCAGCCCGTCCCAAACGGACCTCGAAGGTAGTAAGCCAGTTGAGGCCCGTCAGCAAGGCTCGGCGCACTGCTCTCGAACGAAATGCCCAGAAGAGACCTCCAGCAAGCCTTAACGCTCTCATACCCGAGATCGACGATATCGAAGTCTTTAACACCGCATCCAACGCAAGACCGGGAAAGTCACTGCGCCTGATCGCCTGGAACACTGAGCGCGGCCGCTACTGGAAAGAGGGGGTCCAACTGATCCAGGAAACTTTCGCATTGCGTGACCCCGACATCATCTTCCTGGGTGAGATGGACCTCGGAATGGCGCGGTCGTCCAACCAGCACACAACACGCGAAATGGCGGCTGCCTTGAAGATGAACTACGCCTATGGTGTCGAGTTTTTGGAGTTCACGGGTGGAGAAGCGGAGGAGCGCGTCCTCTACCCCGGCGAGAACCAGTGGGGCTATCACGGCAACGCCATCCTCTCGCGGTATCCTCTCCGGAACCTGCGGATGCTCCGTTTTCCCGGTATTGAAAAGTGGTACGTTGGCGAAACGTCCGGCGCCTCGAAAGCAGAAGCGCTGCAAAAACGCCTCGGCGGACGAATGGCTCTCTTCGCGACGATCCAATTGGGACGTCCCGTGACCATCGTCTGCACCCATCTCGAGAGTTCATCCAAAGACAAGGCGGCGCGAGAACAGCAGACTGACTGGATACTCGAAGAGCTGAAAGGCTACGCCGGCAGCAATCCCATTCTTTTCGGAGGGGATCTCAATGGCGTGCCGAATGAACCGATGTTTGAGGCGGTGAGCAAGGCTGGGTTTCGCGTCTCTGAGAGTAACGACATGACCGGTGGCACCACCCAGGAGGCGAAGGATGGCAAGAATGTCCTGAAGGATACTTACATCGACTATTTGCTGGTGAGGGGTGTTTCTGTCATTCGCGACGAGACCTCGCCGAAGGTGATTCTCGCCGCCTACCCACCGGGCGCCAACGGAAAACTGCTTGCCGATCACGCGATAGTCACCGCAAAAATCGACCTTCCCTGGCTGTGAAAAGAAGGAGAGACAGAATGAGACTGAGAACATTGGGACTGTATCTTGCACTTGCGACAACCCTGGGCGCAACGCCGCAGAACGATCGAGCCGGTGATCGCGCGGCAATTCGAGCTCATATCGACAGCATCTTTCAGGCGTTCATTAAGAAAGATGCCGCGGCGCTGCGTGCGACGCACGAGAAGAACTGGCTCGGCTATCTCGAAGGATCACGCACCATGATTCGCGGTGTCACAGGATATATGGAGAATGTCTACGTCGATCCGAAGAGTCCGTATGGCATGAAGAGCTATGCGATGCGTGAGTTCGACATGATCTTCAAGGGAGATGCCGCGTTTGTCTGCTTCACCGCTGATGTCGAGTCGAATTGGCCGGACGGTCCGTCCAAACGAGTCCTTCGCATCGCGGATTTCTACACGAAGCAAGATGGCAAGTGGATCCAGACTGGCAGCGATACCGAGCTCCATCCGGAATCCGCGGCGGAGCAGCAGCAGACCCTGAGGTCATTGTCGGACGTGGCGAAGAAGCAATTGCTGGAAGCGCGAGAGGCCGTCTGGCGAGCGTACTTTGCGAACGATCGAGCGGCGCTTGAGGTGCTGATTCCGGAAGAGACCATCGCCAT
>JANNRD010000715.1:0-5545 GCA_031401095.1 Acidobacteriota bacterium | reverse complement strand
TCGCGCGCGGCGAGCACTGCGTGTCGGGGTCTTCCTGTTTGTTGCCACCGAGGTCTATCTTCTCTTTTCAGGAAGTTCTGGAGATGCCTTGTCCTGGCGGCTTCTTATTGAGCTCGCTCTGGCCCTTGCGGTGACGCTCATTGTTCTCCTTCTTTGTATATCTCCCCACCGGAGCCTCGCCCTCAGGATCGAACCGCGGCGGGCACAATTGCTTGACGTTGCCCTTGCACTATTGATCGCATTGTTGTCCGTCTCTCTCTATCGGTGACGTTGACCAATCACGGCTCCCCGAGAATTAATAGTGGAGTCGCCGAGCCACCACCGCTGGTGACATTCAGCAAGGCCGAGGAGGACAGGCGGATGCCTGCGCCTGCTACCTCGCTGTGCGACCAGGTGTAGGGATCGAAATCGACATAATACTTCGCAAGCTGGACGTCACCGTCGACCATCTTTGGGAAGCTCTCTTCGCACACTTCGACTCGTTCCTGAACCACAAATGAGGCGCCAAGAGCGTCCTTCATCGCTTGTTGCCATCGCTCGTCATGGCACTCCCACCCCAGCGTCACGCCCCGTCCGCCATAGTCGCTGTTTGGCTTGAGCACAAGCCGATCTCGGTTTGCGGCAACGAACTCGAGTAAATCGACGCGACGACCGTGGTAGGTCGTCAAGCCCTCACGGAAACGTCGTGTCCAGGGAATGTGATCGCGGATAGCACTCAGCTCGTCAGGCGCGAAGAGGTGATCGTTCCGAGGGTCATCGAGCAGCGCGAACAGAACCTTCTTGAAAAGCATCTGGCCTCGAAACGAGTTGACAACACAGACGGCCCGATCACGCGCGGCCCGAATCAACGGATGATCAAGCCCTTCGCGGTCGAGTAACTCTCCGGTGATGACTCGCTTGTAGACGAGATCGATGCGGAAATCACCCACCCAGAGAGCACTGTCTCGAAGCTCGAGTTGTCCCGGGTCGGCAATGATCGATTGATAGCCATGCGATTCGAAGTACTCTCGGCAGATATCGAATTCAGCTCTCGTGCTGACGTCGCTCCAATCAACGATTCCGATCTGGGGTCGCTCTTTTCCTCCCCACTCACGATAACAGGCAAGGAGTGTCTCGAGAATGCGCGGTTTGATCGGCACGCGCCAGAGAGGGTATCGTTGTGCGAACTGACGCACAACCTGCATTTCAAGGAATATCTCGCTGAGACAGTCGCCATAAAGAAGGCCACCAGGGCTCTCAGCATTGTATTCAACAAAATGAAATCCCCCATGTGAGTTGAGGAAGGCATCCAAGCGGCCGCTCGCATCCGGCGTCGCATAGCCGGGCTCGATCGCTATCAAGCTCTCCTCACCTGGGGTCAGGTCCATTTCCAGACGAAGTTGTGGGTTATCGAGAAGGGCACGCCCGAGCTTGCGAATCGCGGAGACAACGAGCTGAGAACCGCGCATGACGCGGTCATAGTCAGCCGAGGTCATGAGAAACGGACGCAGCACTGTGCAGATTGGACGCGTGCCAAACGTCAGCTGATGTCGCGCGGTCCCGACCGTGAGCCGCGACTGCGCCTCTTCAGCGAGAGAGCCCTGGAGGAGGGAGTGGTAGTGTTTGATCGCCTCGTCGATCATCTATGGCCTCGTGCCTTAGTCGCTGACGCCGGCGTCGATCGAGACCGGCTCGTAATCTCCCGAAGCCGCGGAGCCCTTCGGGTGCAACCGGAACTCGGCTGCAGTCTGCATATCCGATCTCAGAGAGCTCAAGACGCTGCAATATTTGAAGAGTGATAGTTGAACTGCCCGCGCGGCCTTCTCGCGTTTGATTGCGTCGCCCCAGATATCGAAGCGCAGCCGCGTCCGGGTCAGATATCGAGGTTCCGGCGAATGCCGGTCTGCATCAAGGCTGACCTCAAGCCGCGCTGCGGGAGTCCGCATTTTGTCAAGAATGAGAACGACATCGACCGCTGCGCACGCCCCGATAGACTGGACCAGCAAGTCCACCGGGCTCGCGGCTGTCTTGTGATCGCCATCGATCGCTGTTTCAATCCCTCCCGCATTCGTGCCGGTAAACCCCAGCCCGCCCTGCCAGACCAGCTTTGCCGTGACGTCACTCATAATCAAGCTCCCAATATGTGAGGGCCGGGCTTGTCCCTGCCCTCCAGTCTTCCTAATTCAGCAGCTTCGGCTCCGCATGCTCGCCCGCCTCGAGTGAAGGCAGTTCTTCATCGATACTCCAGATCTCAAAAAGATTGCGCGGCACCTCGACTACAAATCGTGAGGGTCGCTGGATCAGCGTTTGCCGGCCACGGTCGCTTTCGATCAGGGGATAGCAGACATAGAGTTCATCCTTGGCCCGAGTCAACGCAACATAGAAGAGGCGCCGTTCTTCTTCCTCGCCTTCAATCTCGCGCAAGCTTCGGGCGGAAGGGAACCTTCCCTCGGCCGCCCAGATCAGAAAAACGATCCGCCATTCAAGCCCTTTCGCCTGATGCACCGACGACAGGGTCAGTCGTTCATCTTCGTCTCCACCCATGACGACATCGCTTCCAACCGTTGGACCGGGAGGCGTAAACCGCTCGGTATTGATCAAAGCAAGCTCGCTCAGGAACTCTGATGTGGTCTCAAACCTCGAGGCGAAACTTGATAGCTGCCGTAAGTCCTCGACCCGGGCTTCAGCATTCTCATAGGTTGCTGCGAGGTGGTCGAGATAGCCCCGTGCGAGGATCAAGTCGATCTGTTTGCCAGGATTGTCGACTGTCTCGGGAGCTATGAGGTCGTTGACGAGCGCAGTCAGCTCATTCCATCCGCTGGCCGCGCGTTTGGGTAAGGACGTGGACAGAGCATCCCTCCCGAGATGGTCGACCCGCACAAGAGCGAGCGGTTCTTTCACGACCGCAAGCCGTTCCCAAATACGCGCGGCGGTGGCATTGCCGATCTTTGGGATCAACTTCAGAATCCGCTTCCAGGCGATCTCATCGTGAGGGTTGACGACCAGCCGCAGATATGAGGTGACATCCTTGATGTGAGCCTGTTCGAAGAAACGGACTCCGGAGCGCACTTCGTACGGGATGCCGCGACGAGTCAGTTCGAGCTGCAGTTCCAAGGCGTGGAAATGGGATCGATAAAGGACTGCAATCTCACCAAGTGGAACGCCTTCGTCGCGTGCTTCGAGGACGCGTGCTGCGACAAAAGCCGCCTGCTGAGTGGCGTCTCGCGCCGGGATCAGCGCGGGCAGAAAATCGCGGCTTGGACGGATGGCGACTAGATTCTTCGGGAATTGCCGCCGGTTGCGCGCGACCGACGCGTTGGCAAGCATGAGGATCTCGGGTGTCGATCGGTAGTTGGTCTCGAGCCTGAAGACTTTCGCATCCGGATAACGCTCCGGAAAGCGGAAGATATTCTCGAAGTTTGCCCCGCGCCAGGCAAAGATGCTCTGAGCGTCATCGCCGACGACCATGAGATTGCGATGTTTCTGCGCGAGCAGATCCACAATCTCGGATTGAAGCGTGTTTGTGTCCTGATACTCGTCAACGAGAATGTGCTCGAATTGATCCTGGTAGATGGCAGCAATCTCGGGTTTCTCGATCAGCAGGCACTTCCAATTGACGAGGAGGTCATCGTAGTCCATCGCATTGCGATCGCGTTTCCGATCCTGGTAGAGCCGAGCAACACGGGATATCTGCTTTGCCAGTGGCTCGAAGTGGGGGAAGCGAGAGATGATGA
Organism: Acidobacteriota bacterium; assembly: GCA_031401095.1. GTDB lineage: Bacteria > Acidobacteriota > Blastocatellia > RBC074 > RBC074 > JANNRD01. The sequence continues at coordinate 1,832 of JANNRD010000715.1, read as the reverse complement.
TCTCTGCAAGCGGTGTCTCGGTGTCAGCTGCGAGGCTGAACATCTCGCGCAGCACTTCTCCTCTTGGGAAGCGCCGCGCTGACGTGTCAATCCCGGCCTCGTCGACACAGGAATCGATGAGTTCTTTTGCGTCCTCCGAGTCGAGGATGCTGAAGTTGCTCTCATAACCAAGACTTGATGCGTGGCGACGCAGGAAGCGATTTGCCAGCGAATGAAAAGTGCCGCCCCAGATGCGGCGCACGTCGGACGGAAAGAGAGTCTCAACCCGCGAGAGCATCTCCCGCGCCGCGCGGTTGGTGAAGGTCACAAGGAGAATTCTGGCAGGCGGAACACCCGACTCGATCAACCGAGCGACGCGATAAGTCACGGTTCGAGTCTTCCCGGAGCCGGCGCCAGCGATCACCAGAATCGGGCCCCGCCCAGCGAAGACAACCGCGCGTTGCTCGTCGTTAAGCTCTTCGCGATAGTCGACCAGACTCGGTCTGGACGTGTCGGACTTGATGATGTACTTGCGCATCTAGGCTCGCCTTAGCGGCAAGGAGCATACAACAGATCGATGGTTGAGTTCATGACAGTACCGACGATCCGTTGTGCCTTCCAATGGGATCGCCACCAGCCGTCGAGCATGTCGCGGCGATCCTCCGCCGCAAACGTCGTCGCGACAGTGATGCCCGCAGTCGACATGCGCTGACGAAGGCGCCACTCGCTGTACCGCGTGACGGTCGGATCAGAAACGATCAGCACACTCTTCGCTCCTCTCGCTCTCAGCCCTTCGATGAGGAAGGGAACCAATTCGCCGCCGCAATCGGTGATTGGCAGATGCAGAACTGAAACTGCATCAGTCGGCAGTCCCAACTCGATGAGATGCGCGCGGCTCGAGTCGGCAGGGTATAAGTCCCAGGAGGCTTGAGAACTTGCGCAAACGACATGCTGCGAAAATCCCTCGCGAAACAGTCTTGCGACGAAGGCATCGCCCTGCATTCTGGCATCGTTGGCTAAATGAAGAATGACATCCGCGTGAGCCACCTGGCCGGGGGCAAAAAGCAGCGGCAGGCAAACGAGAAGGGCGATCGAAACCGCGAGAACCGCCCCAAGGATGAGCAGGCCACGACGCAGGCGCGCGCGCGCGAACACCTTCATTGCAGACCTCCGATCAGGGTGTTGGCCCAGGCAATCAATTCTCGCACGGTGAAACCCATATCCCCACGACGCGACCACCAGCGCTCCGCTTGCCATTCCGGAGGCTGCGATGCTAGTGGGGCTGAGTAGAAAGTGAATCCCCTTGCATAGCGTTCAAAGGTGTAGAGCGCGCGACGCGAATGGAATGGTGATGTCACAATCAGCGCAGACTGCCAGCGATTAGCCCTCATGAGATCGGCTACATCAACCGCTTCACGGCGCGTATTCCAGGATTCCCGGAGAACAATCACGTCGCCTGCTGGCACGCCGAGGCTGACGACGTATCGCTTGGCTGCGTCACCAGTATGAACTCCCCAAGCCGACACTACACCGCTGACAATGACGTGACGCGCCAGTCCTTGTTGATAGAGCTCCGCAGCTCTCTTTTCACGCAGACATCGCGCATCTCCGCCGAGGGCGATGATGACGTCGGCCTGTCTTAATGGGTCCACGCGTACCAGACTCCGCGCGGCTGCGGTCAAGAGAATCGGAACGAAAAAGTAAGAGGCGACCGCAAGCGCAATGACCCCTGCCGACCACCAGAGCCACCGCTGTTGAGGATTGACCCGGCGCGAATGCTCCATGACTAAACGGTGACTGCCACTTCGCGCAATCGAACCAGGGCTGAGTGTTTGATTGCGGCGATTGGCCGG
>JANNRD010000714.1:0-7652 GCA_031401095.1 Acidobacteriota bacterium | reverse complement strand
GTAACAGGTAGTAGTAACTCAGGTTGAACCACATACCGGGATAGATATATAGGAATACACACACAGGCTGGGGCTTGCTTCTGATTTCCCTCGATCACAGAGATCTCGCTAGCGATGAACCACAGAGACACGGAGACACAGAGGAAGCACAGAGAAGAACAAGAAAGGGTTGTAGAGAACCGTCCCGCGCTTGATACATCAACCTAATTCCTCTCTGTGCTTCCTCTGTGTCTCGGTGTCTCTGTGGTTCAAGTGCTAGTGAAATCCCTGTTACATAGAACTAGTGCGTTTCTTCGTTCGCGGTCAGCGCTTGTTCATCAGCCCGTCAAGATCATACGATAGCGTAGAATGAACGCAATGTCCGGCGAGCCGCAACCGTCATCGCAGCACACTCTCACTGGATCGGTTGAGCGGATCACCTTTCACAATGACGAGAACGGCTACACTGTCCTCAAGTTGCGCGTCTTTGGGCGCAGTGATCCTGTCACCGTGACGGGTAACTTCTCTTCTGTTTCACCCGGCGAGAGTGTACGCCTGACAGGACTCTGGACCTCGCATCCACAGTTTGGCGATCAGTTCAAAGCGTTTGAATACGAAATCACCCGCCCGGCGACGATTGCTGGCATCCAGAAGTACCTCGGCTCAGGGCTCATCAAGGGTCTCGGACCGGTCATGGCAAAACGCATCGTCGACCATTTTGGCGAGGAAACGCTCGATATCATCGAGAACGAGATCGCCCGGCTTGTCGAGGTCAGAGGGGTCGCCGCCAAACGAATCGAAATGGTTCAGCGTGCCTGGGCTGAACAGAGCGCGATCAAGGAGGTCATGGTCTTCCTCCAGGGCCACGGCGTCTCGACTCATTTCGCCGTCAAGATCTTCAAGCAGTATGGAAATGAGGCCATTCGAGTCGTCGAGAAGTCGCCCTACAGGTTGGCGGAGGATGTCTACGGGATTGGATTCAGAACGGCTGATCAGATAGCTCGCAACCTGGGGATGCCTTTCGATGCGGAAGCGAGGCTGCAGGCTGGCCTTCAGTACATCCTCTCGAAAGCCACGGAGCAGGGGCATTGCTATCTTCCGATGCAGGAACTGGTCGCGCGGGCGAGCGAAGTCCTCGCGATCGAGTCCGAGTCGCGGCTCAACGCGTCTGTCGAAATGCTACTCGACGGCGGGGGGCTGAAATCAGAAGCCGTGACCGACGATCGTGCCATCTATCTTCCGCCGCTCTGGCAGGCTGAACGGTCGTTTGCCCGCCGGGTGAGATTGCTCTTACAGCGGACGGTAAGCGTCGACTTGAAAAGGGTGGACGATTGGCTGACTCGCTTCACGGTCTCAAGAGGAATCGACCTGTCAGGAGAACAGAGACAGGCCATCATCAGCGCAGCGCAGTCGAAGGTGTTCATGCTGACCGGTGGGCCGGGAACCGGCAAGACGACGACTCTGCGTGCGCTCGTCGCGCTCTTCCGAGCCATGGGAAAGCGAGTGCTTCTCGCGTCTCCGACGGGTCGCGCCGCGCAGCGCCTGTCGGAAGTGACCGGAGAACAGGCGAAGACGATTCACCGTCTGCTCGAATTCGATCCGGGAAAGCTCGCCTTCAAACGCAATCAGGACTCTCCCCTCGATGCCGAAGTCGTCATCATCGATGAGGCTTCGATGCTCGACATTGTGCTCGGGAATAGCTTGCTCAAGGCGATTGGCCCACAAACGCAGCTCGCTCTGGTCGGTGATGCCGATCAGTTGCCATCGGTGGGCCCGGGCACTGTCCTTCGCGACCTGATCGCCTCTGGTGTGGCGCCGGTGTCCCGGCTAACGGCGATCTTCCGGCAGGTGGCAGAGAGTCTCATCATCCAGAATGCCCATCGCGTCAATCGCAATCAGTTTCCTCACCTGGTTCGTCCCGGTGAAGCTAAGAGTGATTGTTACTTTATTGAGGAAGAAGACGCCGAGCAAATGATCGGTCTGATTACGAAGACAGTCGCGAAGAGTCTGCCTGCACGATTTGGCTACAATGCACGCGCTGATATTCAGGTTCTTGCACCGATGAATCGCGGCCGCGTCGGGGCGAATAATCTCAACGTCGTACTGCAGGAAGAGCTCAATCCGGGAGGGGCAGGGAAGGTGGAACTCGCGCGTGCGGGCCGGATACTGCGCGTCGGGGATAAGGTGATCCAGCGAGTAAATAACTACAAACTGGAAGTGTTCAACGGAGACCTCGGTACGATCGAGTTTATCGACCTTGTCAATCAACTGATGGCCGTGCGTTTTGCCGACCGTCTGGTGAAGTATGACTATGCGGATCTGCTGGAGCTAAGTCATGGATTCGCAATTACGGTACACAAGGCGCAGGGCTCTGAATACCCGGTTGTTGTCGTGCCGTTGCATATGCAGCACTACATCATGCTCAGCCGCAATCTGCTCTACACGGCTCTGACAAGGGCGAAGCAGCTGGTTGTCCTGATCGGAACGACACGCGCGATTGGCGCAGCGATGCGTAATGTCGAGGCAGTCGGTAGATTTACTGGATTGGTGCGGGAACTCGAAAGCAAGTAAGAGAACAACGGAACAAACGGAAAAGCACGGAATTCACTGAAGGTTGAAGATGTCCCTCCAGTGAATTCCGTGCCTTTCCGTTTGCTCCGTTGTTTCTTCTTCTTAGCTGGCGGCAGCGGCCGGCTGTGCCACGCAGTGCTTGTCGAAAGCTGCAGTCAACTCCTGCGCGATCTGCTCAGCGTCCCGTCCTTCGATCTGGCGACGTTCCATGATGTAGAGCAACTGCCCGCCGCGCAGTAGAGCGATTGATGGCGATGAGGGCGGATGCGGTCTGAAGTAGCTCCGGGCGCGATCGGTAGCTTCGATGTCAGCCCCCGCGAAGACGGTCACGACCTTCTCAGGCAGCGTCCCGTGTTGAAGTGCGCGCGCGATTCCCGGACGCGCTTTCCCGGCCGCGCAACCGCAGACCGAGTTGACAATCACCATGACGGTCCCGGGCGTGTTGCGAATTGCATCATCGACATCTTCGGGTCGTCGAGTCTCACTGACTCCAAGTCGTGTCAGGTCCTCTCGCATCGGCTTGATCAACAGTTCTGAATAGGGCATCGATCCTCCTCGTTAATGGTTCTCAGCGATGATAGCACGAGTGGTACCACCCCACTGTCTCTAAATCTTGTCAAACGTCTGGTATCGGCGGGCTCGCTGTTCCTCAACCGACAGGTTGGCATCGTCAAATACTCGGCGGACCTGATTGAATTCGTGAGCGCCAAGGGCTTCCTCGAGTGACTGCAGTTCAGCGATGAGATTGCTGAGTGCGCTTGAAATATTTGCCTGATTCGTGAGGATGATATCGCGCCATACTCGCCAGGTGCTGCCGCCGAGCCGCGTCATATCGTTCCAGCCTGTCGCCGCGAGCCGTTGTGCGAGGTCACGAGATGCGACCTTGCCATCGTTCCCCGGCCCGAGAGTTGCTGCCAGGCTGCTCGCAAGCAACTGCGGCAAATGGCTGACGAGTGCGACTGCCCGGTCGTGCTCGGCGGGGTCCACGATGACGGCTCGTGCGCCGATGGCCGTTACCAGTTCGACCATCCGGTCAAAGACGGTGGCGGGGATTCGAGGCTCCACTGCCAGCGCATAGGTGGCGCGATCAAAGAGATCTGCTCGCGCATATTCCACTCCGCTGTGTTCACTTCCCGCCATCGGATGGCCGCCGACAAAGTGCACCTCTTCCGGTAATGACTCTGCCGCGACAAGGCAAATCTCCGTCTTCGTGCTGCCCGCATCAGTCACAATTGCTCCGGGCGAAACCTGTCGACCCGATGAGCGTAGAAAGCTGATAATTGCGCCAATGGGAGCCGCGAGGTAGATCAGATCGGCGTGACAGGCCTCGTTTCGCCCAAAACTCTCCTCGATGCCATCGATCATCCCGCGTTCGAGGGCCAGCTTTGGACCGCGCGACCCGCCGCAGGCTGTGATACGTCCGGCAAAGCCGGCGCGTCTCAAGGCAAGTGCGAATGATCCGCCAATGAGTCCACAACCGACGATTGCGACGTGCGAGAAGTTGCGCATAGCAGTTGGGTATTCAGGTGCCTTTCACCACGGGCTCAGATCTTTCGCTCGACAGCAGGCGCGATCAGACGCAGTTGATCCATGAGTTTTTCGAACTGGTCCGGTTTGAGCGATTGAGCGCCGTCGCAGAGAGCGTGCTCCGGGTCGTGGTGGACCTCGATCAGCAAACCATCCGCGCCGGCAGCAACGGCCGCGCGAGCCATCGGCGGCACCTTGTCGCGTCGACCCGTTCCGTGGCTCGGGTCAACGATCACCGGCAGGTGAGAGAGCTTCTTGATCACCGGAATCGCTGAAATATCGAGCGTGTTTCGCGTGTAAGTCTCGAATGTCTTAATCCCGCGCTCGCAGATGATCACCTCGTGGTTGCCGCCGGCGAGGAGATACTCGGCTGAGAGCAAGGTCTCTTCGATGGTCGCTGCCGGGCCTCTTTTCAGGAGGATAGGTTTGTTGACCTTTGCCAGATCCTTAAGCAGGTTGAAGTTCTGCATGTTCCGCGCACCCACCTGGAGGATGTCGACATAGCGGATAAACATCGGGATCTGAGACGACTCCATAATCTCGGAGACGGTCAGCATTCCATGTCGATCGGCCGCCTCGCGCAGTATGCGCAGACCCGGTTCCCCGAGGCCCTGAAAACTATAGGGTGAACTGCGCGGTTTGAATGCACCGCCACGCAGGACACGGATCTTCTGCGGCGCGATTGCAGCCGCAATCGCCTCGACCTGTTCGCGACTTTCAACCGTGCACGGACCTGCCATGACGATCACTTCCTCGCCGCCGAAAGTGACATCGCCGACGCGAATCCGAGTGCCTTCCGGCCTGAACGCGCGCGAGGCGAGCTTGTACGGGGCGCTGACGCGGACGACCTCGTGGACGCCTTCAAGCAGCTCGAGATCGCGGTTGTCCGCGATTTGCGCTCCCACTGCGCCGAGAATGGTATAGCGAGCTCCCGTTGACCGATGAATATCAAAACCCCAGTTAACCAGTCGATCGACGACTCGGGTGATATCTTCCTCGGTCGCGTGCTCTTCCATGACAACGATCATATTTCCACCAGGCTGCGATTGAGCAGCCTGCTCCTATTCTTCGTAGCTCATCCCCTCAACAATGGACTGAGCATCAGGTTCGGTCTGTTTAGTTCGCCCCGACTCGATCCGTTCGATCCGGCGCGACTCATCGATAATGCGTTCAAAGAGCCGGCGTAGAGCCTCTCCAGCGAGCGGACCGCCACTGGCACCTGACACGTTCTCCATGACCTGGGCTTCACGCCGTGGCGAATAGACCTCGAGGCCAAGCCGTCGCTTGATATGTCCAATCTCGATTGCGCACTGTGCACGCTCGTTAAAGAGCTCCACAAGCTGGAGATCAATCGCATCGATCCTGATTCGCCAGTCATCAATCGTTCTCTCTTGACTCATAGGCTCTCTCCAGTAATCGACCCTCTGCTTGACCACAACGTCTGCCTAAGACATCCACCCCGATCAGACCGGAGCCGACAACTCGGATGCAAGTTTCCTGATTCGCTGGGCGAGGTCTGGGGACCCGATGTTTGCTTCAACTTCAAGCACAAGACGGCTGCCCACCACCGCTCCATCCGCATAGCTCCACACCTCTCGGACGTGCTCCGGCCGCGAAATGCCGAAGCCGACGGCGACAGGCAGTGAGCTGTGCTGCCGGACACGTTCGACCAGTGCCCGCACATCCTGGCCAACTGTCTCGCGGACGCCGGTGACGCCGAGGCGAGCAACCACATAAATAAATCCGGTCGCGCACTGACCGATCAATCTGATCCGCTCGTCGGTGGAGGTTGGCGCGACAAGGAAGATCGTGTCGATACCGGCTGCGCGCATTTCGACGACGAACTCTGAAGCCTCCTCAGGAATGAGATCGGTGACCAGTACTCCATCAATCCCCGATCGCCTGAGCTCCAGACCACGATTCTCGTGTTTGAACTGCAACAATGGGTTGAAGTAGGTGAAAAGAACGATCGGGAGATCGTAAGTCTTGCGGAAGCGCTCGACGACGGGAAGTATCTCGCTGACGCCGATTGGATTGCGAAGCGCTCGCTCAGAAGCCCTTTGAATGACTGGCCCATCGGCCATCGGATCGGAGAAGGGGACTCCCAGTTCGATGATGTCTGCACCTGCGTCGGCAAGCGCCACCAGCAGCCTCTCAGTCGTTTCGAGGTCCGGATCGCCAGCCGTCAGATATGGAATGAACGCCTTGCGTCCGCGCGCGCGAAGTTCTTCGAACCTGGCTGAGATGCGGCTTGTCATGTGCTCACTTCTGAACATGGTACGTAACGTGAGATATCTTCGATGCGGCATCATCGACAATCAGGGAAAGATCATCGCTGCGTTGCGTCAGGCCAACCGGTTTGCCCGAGACTTCCTTGCCTGCTTCGTCCGCAACCCAGCCCGTCATGAAGTGTTCATAACATCGGTCGCCGGTCGCGCTGGCAGCGAGCACGGGCCCAACGGTGGAAAGCTGCGATTTGCAGACCCACATCATCTCTCCTTGCTATCGCTTGAGTATCTCCGAAACCGTATGGACGTCCTTGTCTCCCCGTCCGGAGAGGTTGACCAGGATTGTCTTCTGACGATCAAGTTGCGGCGCAAGCTTCGCCACGTGTGCGATCGCGTGCGCTGACTCGAGAGCCGGAATGATCCCCTCGAGTTCGGCCAGTAATTGCATCGCGCCAAGCGCCTCGTCATCGCTCGCCGAGCAGTACTCGACGCGGCCAAGATCGTGGAGATAAGCGTGCTCAGGGCCGATACTCGGATAGTCGAGCCCGGCGGAAATCGAGTGAGTCTGGGCGATCTGACCGTGCGAGTCCTGCAAGACGTAGCTGCATGTTCCCTGGAGCACGCCGACGCTGCCACCGCCGGACTCGAGAAAGCGGGCCGCGTGTTCGCCAAGCCGGACGCCAAACCCTCCCGCTTCGACACCAATCATTCTGATGTCTGCATCATCCAGAAAGGCGTGGAAGAGCCCGATGGCGTTGCTTCCGCCACCGACGCACGCGACCAGATAATCCGGCAGACGGCCCTCGCGTTCGACGATCTGCAAACGAGCTTCACGTCCAATCACGCTCTGGAAATCCCGCACCATCATGGGATAAGGGTGCGGCCCAAGGACCGAGCCGAGCAAATAGTGCGTCTCCGCGACGTTGGTGACCCAGTCGCGCAAAGCCTCGTTGATCGCATCCTTGAGAGTCCTGCTGCCCGCTTCGACGCCAATCACTTCTGCACCAAGCAGACGCATGCGAAAGACATTCAGCTCCTGGCGCCGCATGTCCTCGGTGCCCATGTAGATAATGCACTGAAGACCGGCAAGCGCGCAGACCGTCGCCGTCGCCACTCCGTGCTGGCCGGCCCCAGTCTCGGCGATGATCCGGCGTTTGCCCATTCTCCGCGCCAGCAACATCTGCCCAAGCGCGTTGTTGATCTTGTGGGCTCCGGTGTGATTGAGGTCCTCGCGCTTGAGATAGATCTTTGCGCCACCAAATTGTTCAGTCAGACGCGCGGCGAACGTGAGCGGGGTTGGGCGGCCAACGTAGTCGCGCAGCAATTGTGCGAATTCGTCCTGGAACG
>JANNRD010000713.1:0-2694 GCA_031401095.1 Acidobacteriota bacterium | reverse complement strand
GCCTCGCTCCAGTATCGCTCCATGCTTCATCTCGGCTTCCCTGTGTCTTTTTGTCGTTCGTCGCCCGCCTCATTCATTTCGCAAGCGTTGGGTTCGGAGGCACCGTGCTCGTCACCCAGGCCGTCCACCACAAATCGCGAAGCATCTCCGCCCCGGCAGCAAGCCTCGCCGCCGCGAACTTCTTATGATCGATCGAAGTCGTTGTCGCGCTAAAGGCCTCTCGCTTGTCAAGAATATACAACTCTTCGAGTCTCGCGTGCGATCGCCGAAGATACGCGATGATCTCATCGCGCGTCTTATCAAGTACGCGCGCGTTGCCACTTACGAGCGGAAGAACATCGTTGATCTGGATGCGACTGCCAACAAATTCATCCTCGAACCGAAAATGAAACCCGCGCTCGCGCGAAAAGACCGTATAGCCATTCGGGTTCGCCCCAACCCAGCCGTTATGGTGGATGCTCGTGTGATGCGGATTGGCACCGTCGCTGAGGTAGTGGCCAAGCAGTCCGGCATCATTGATGATTCGTTGCTCGATCCATCCCCTCCGGGTCCGGTTTTGCTCGACCCGCCAGAGGCGAAACTCGATACGCACCCGCTGAAAAAGCTCCAGCATTCGGTAGGGCGCGAACCCGGCATCAGTCGCCTTTCGCCCAGCCTTGATCATCTCGAGACCAAAGTCGTATCGCGTCGGAGCATTGAAAGCACCCGCGGGGACATACTCGAGGTCGATGTAATGGTCGATCGACGCTGCGGTGGTTGCCTTATCGATGTCCGCTTCGGCCCGTTCCTTCCATCGATCCGGCTCCGGGTTTAGATACGATAGCTGATCTACCGACCTCCGAAAGAACCCCGGCATGTCGACCGGCAACTTCATCGCCGCGATCCGGCCTGAGAGAGCGTGTCCATGAAACCCCCAACCGCGGGCGCCGCTCGGCTGAATCATCCACAAACACACCAACAGGACAAGACAGGCCAGCACACGATAGCGTTTTGGTTTCATCCGTTCTTCCGTTCTGAGAATCAAGTTGAGGGTTGTAGATCGATCGAATAGAGTTTCTCGCCGGAGCTGTTATGCAGAGTAACTGTCGCCACCTCGCTCTGACCATCGATCCGAATCGCTCCAAAAAACTGTAGTCCCTCGCTTGGAGGTCGATTCGGTTTCATGGTTGGTGGAACACTCGCAAACCGAAGTTGCGGTCCGAAGGTGTTGTCCATCTCTCCCGGTTTGAATGTCCCGGCGTTGAGTGGCCCGGCAACGAACTCCCAAAACGGATCAAAGTCCGTGAACTGCGCGCTGGCGGGATCATAGTAGTAGGCAGCCGAGTAGTGCACATCGGCAGTGATCCAGATGACATTCCTGATCGAGTTCTGCTTGATGAAGCGGAGCAGGCCGGCAACCTCCAACTCGCGCCCGAGCGGGGGTCCGGGACCATTGGCGCAATTCTCGAACGCCTTGTTGCCATCCCGGACAACAACTCCGATCGGCATATCACTGGCGATGAGCTTCCACGTCGCATTTGATGCATGCAACCTCTGCTTAAGCCAGCGAACCTGAGAAGGACCAAGGAAATCCGTCTGAGCGGAAGCTACCGTCTGCCGGTTTTCGGTGTTTGGTCCTCGATAACTCCGCTCGTCCAGCATGAAGACCTCGAGAGATGGACCGTACGGGAATGTGCGGTAGATCCTTTCCGGGTCCAGCGGATTGAACCGCAACGGCAGATAGTCAAGAAACGCCCGTTTGCCGCGCGCGGCGAGAAGATCGAGACTCTTTACGACGTACCGTGGATCGTCGAGGATCTGTTGCGGATACCAGTTGTTTCTTACTTCGTGATCATCCCATTGGGCAAGCACGGGGACTTCCGAATTGAACCGGCGGAGGTTCTCGTCAAGCAGGTTGTAGCGGTGATTGCCGCGGAACTCATCAAGGGTCTCCGCGACTTTGCTCTTTTCCGGCGTCACCAGATTGCGCCAGAGACTGCCGTCATCGAGTCTGACCTCGGCTTGAAGTGGGCCATCAGCGTAGATCGTGTCGCCCGAGTGGATGAACAGATCGGGATTCATCCGCCGCATCGTTTCAAAGATCTTCATTCCGCCAAAGTCCGGGTTGATGCCCCAGCCCTGGCCAACGACGTCACCGCCCCAGGTCAGGAGGACATCGCGTTTACTTAAGGGTGCGGTGCGAAAACTACCGGTCACCGGTTCACTCGACGCTTTGCGATCCGTCAGGGATTCAAAGGTCACCCGGTAAAATATCTGCTGTCCGCCTGGCAATTCGGTGAGGTCAACCCGCGCCGTGAAGTCAGCCGGCTCGAGCGCTGCGGGTCCGACGATGCGTTTCGCATCGCGAAAGCTCGAAGTCGAAGCGTAATCGACGATCATTCGAGCCGGCCGGTCGCACCGCGCCCAGACGATCGCGTTCCGAGCGGTCACATCTCCACTCTGTACGCCACTTGAAATGAGGGGGCGTGACTGAGCTGACGTAATGATCGCCGGGAAGCCCGGCCTGTTAGCCAGCAGAAGACCGCTGCTGGCCGCGAGCGAACGCGTCAGGAATTTGCGCCGATTCATGATTGGTTTCCGTCCTCTCGCCCGATGCTCTCGAGTGGCTCGGGCATTCTAACCTATGAACCGTAACCTTTGGAGTGCGTTTCCAATGACGCTTTCGCCAGGAGCCGAGCTGGGGCTCGGCGTTCC
>JANNRD010000712.1:0-6624 GCA_031401095.1 Acidobacteriota bacterium | reverse complement strand
CGCGCGCCACCACCGCCAAGCACCAGCCCAATCGCCTGTCCCGTCAGAAACCGCAGAAGGCGATCAAAATCGTCCCTGGATCTGAGGCTCATGTGGTGGTGCATGTTGACTTGCCGATTTCTCAGCCAGCGATTGGTCCCTTGCGGAAGGCTCTTCTTGTCAGCGTGCAGGAGCACAAGCTCCTTGCGAACTCCGGTCTGGCTGATCCACTCGCGCTGCATCTCGACTTCGATCTCGCAAAGCTCGGGCGGGTCGTCGGCCATCCCGACCAGCAGCACGCAATCGGCCTGACGCAGACACCGGTTGGTCCAGGCCGACCACTGCAGATCGGTCTCGTAGATAAGAAAGCGATTCGCCGCCTCCCTTTCGTTGAGCCAGTTGACAATCTCACTGTTGTTGGAGTGATCGCGAGGTGTCTCGGCCGCCCCCTTCCAAAGCGCCTTGTCGAGGAGATCTCGATTGAGGTAGAGCGTCGAAGCTATTCCTGAGAGCGCCGACTCAAGCCGATCTACAAAATCCCTGATGGGTACGCGCGGGCTCAGCGGGACGACAGTGATTGTCGTCGGAACAAACGAGCCGCTTGAGTAGGGCTGTTGCCTTGACTGTTCAAGGCGATCAATCACTGTTCGCATCATGTTCAGGATAATCGGCGGATGACGTGTCGCCAGATCATCAAACGTCGTCTTGGTGATCCTCAACACTTCGGTATCGCGAACCGCACGGACCGTCGCGCTTCGCGGCTGATTCGCGAGCACGGCCATCTCGCCAACCGTATCTCCACGCCCGATCTCTCCGGCAACCACCTCTTTCCCGGCCGGCGTCCTCGAGAAGACCCGCAGCCGGCCACTCATGACGATGTAGAGGCTGTCGGCGATTTCTCCCTTCCTGAAGAGCGTCTCGCCTCCCGACAGGTGCACCTGCTGAACGTCAGTCTCCATCGCGAGAAGCATCGTCTCTTTTGGAGCCTTCAGGTGTCCTGTCTTTGCGAGCAAAGAGACTACCGGGAACCTCATCTTTTCTCCCCCACAGAAAGCAGGAACGCAATCTGATCACGAATTTCCTGAACCAATCGCGAGTACTGCTGTTCGCGAAGAGCAGGGTCATCTCCGGCGACTGGATGGGGCTCGATGGCTTTGCCGAAGACCATCTCTATCGGCCGAAGCCGAATTCTAGTATTGACCTTCGACCATGCCTCAAAAGACCCCTTGATTGCCACCGGGACAATTGGAATGCTCAGCTCGGAAGCGAGAATCCCAACTCCCTTCTTAAATGGCTGCAGTCGACCATCGCAGCTCAGTGAACCCTCAGGGAAGATCAGCGCGTGGTAGCCCGCCTTGAGGCCGACGGCGCTAATCCTCATCGAACGGGCAAGATTCGTGTCGGGGTCGATCGGCACGACCCTTCCCAAACTCGCGATTCGATCCTTGATTCCGCCCATGAAGAACGGCGAGAACCCAAGCGTGAACATGCGCGAGAGAACACCGTAAGGCAGGACAGAAGGAACCAGGACACCATCCAGATAGCTTTGATGATTGGGACAGATGAGGAAAGACCTTCCCTTGGGAAGATTCTCGAGTCCGTGAACTTTGAGCCGGAACAGAATCCTGCTCAAGAGATAGACGAAACGGAAGGCGCAGTAATGCGCCACCCTGATCAACGCGGAAGTGCCGAAAATGTACTTGTCAGCCATCTCGTCACTTCGGGCGTCAGCTATCATTTCCTTCCACGTGACTCTCACCACGCCTCCGGCCGAAGAGGTTGCCTTCCCCGATGCGGACGCCCCGGCAACGCATTTCAACAGGTCACGGATCGTCAGGACCTTGCTCGCAGTTTCATCACCGAGATGAATCCCGAGCAGCTGCTCGATCTGGACAATCAGCTCGATTCTCTGCAGTGAATCGAATCCCAGATCCAACTCGAGGTTGAGACTGAGGTGGAGTGCATCATCGGTGCTCTTCCTCGCCTCACGCCGGACAAGTGCGAGAACTCGCTCAGACGCGTCACTCGCCGCAAGCTGGTCATCGCCCTCAACAAAACTGTAGTGGCTTATCTGAGATGCCTGGTTGCCGCTGTCGCGCCCTGATCTCTGTTCCGCGACAACGTGACGCATAAGCTTGCGTGTCGATGTTCGTGGCAAGGGGTCCGTCTGAATCTCGTACGTCAGAATCCTTTTGTATTTAGGCAGTGAAGCTGAGAAGTATTCGATCTGTTCCCGGACTGCCTGTGTCGCGTTGACTATCCGTTGAGCTTTCAAATAGTCAAAATCCGGAACGATGACGGCGTGAAGGCGTTCGGATCGGCTGTAGTCGTCCTCACCGGCGACTCCCATCGCGCAGAGCTCCTTGATAAACGGACTCTGTTGATAATGCAGCTCGACCTCTTCAGGAAATACCTTCTTCCCCGAGCTGAGGACGATCATCTCCTTGCGGCGTCCGGTGATGTAGTAATTACCCTGACCGTCGACGCGACCAAGATCTCCAGTGTAGAACCATCCATCGCGAAGGACCTCTGCCGTCGCCTCCTTGTCACCGAGATACTCGCGCATGACTGAAGAACCAGCGATCGCAAGCTCGCCCGTACCGGTCTCATCAGGATCACTGATCCTCAAAGAAACGCCGGGAATAGGCTTTCCCACTGACCCCATGACGTTGTCATACGAAGGTGTAAAGGTGCCACCGCCAAACGTCTCGGTCAGCCCATAGCCCTGCAAGACGCTGAATCCCAGGCTGTAGAAGTCGCTAATCACCTTTGGATCAAAGTATGATGCGGCGCTCACCAGAAAGTTCAGGCGCCCTCCAAAAGTCCGATGAACGCCTGCAAACAGCTTTTTGCCAAGGTTCCACCCGGTCGCATGACGAATCGAATGAGACAACGACAACGCGCTCTTGAAGACGCTGCGAACGATTGCCGGCTTCTTCTCAACCTCGTCAAAAATCTTCTTATGAAGCAGGTAAAACACCTGAGGTACAGCCGGGAAAACGGTGATCCGCCCATCCTGAAGGGTTCGCAGCAGCTCGGTGCTGTTGAGAGCCCTCAGAAAGGTGACGCATGCTCCCTTCGCCAGTGGAGCCAGAATGTTCGCCAGTGATGCAAACACGTGATGCGAGGGAATGATCGCAATGACGCTGTCACCCGGTGTAAATGGTATGTATTTGAGAAGGCCCAGGACGGATGTTGACAGGCTGCGATGAGGAATGACGACGCCTTTTGGTTTGCCCGTAGTTCCCGACGTAAAGAACAGAATCGCGTCGTCCTCAGGCGTGATCTCGACGGGCGGCGCTGTCCCGCTCCCCTCAACGGTTCTGTCGCCCGAGAGCAGCCCGTCAGCTGAATCAAGTGTCTGAAGTCCGAAGGAAAGGCCCAATCCGGCTCTCACCTCCTCGAGCAGCGGCAGCCTCTCGGCCGCAGCGAAAACCAGCTTGCAGTCGATCTCAGCGAGTATCTGTTCAATCTCCTTGCGGCCGTACTCATAGTCAAGAGGCACGACAACGGCTCCGCTCGAGAGCACACCGAGATAGGCGATTGTCCACAGCGGCCCCAAACGTCCCCAGAGGACAATTCGATCACCCTTGCCGATGCCGCTCCCCTTGAGCCTGTCACTGACCTTCCCTGAGAGCAGCCAGGCGTCGCGAAAGCTGTAGGCTTCGCGATGGTTGTCGACGAATACCTGGAGTGCGGTCTCGTTAGGATAGCGCTCTGCGGTCTTCCTTATCTCATCCAGGATGATTGGCAATTCTAACTTCAAGGTTCGGGTGTCCCGTCTGTGTCTCCTTCCATCGCTCGCAGCCACAACTCCGCCTGATCCCAGAGTTTTCGCGGCGCGCGAGGATGGAATAGACCAAAGTGCCCAAGTGAATTGACTGAGAAATCCTCCGGCCGGATGAACTCACGCCTGACCCCTGCATTTGTATAGAGCGACGTCAGTGCGTCGACTGCACGTGCGGGGGCATAGTCACCATCGTCAGCAATTGTAATCGCCGTCAATGGACCCGAATAGTCGGCAAAGCGTCGCTCAACATTGACGCCGCGGGTATCAGTGAAGGTTGCCTGACGTCCCCATCTTATCCATTGCAGGATTGCCCGTCCTGAGCAGGTTTCGGGTAAAGTAACCCTTGAAACCGGGAGGTACCCAAGCGTCTGAATGAGTACGCTGAAGCTCAAGTACGCATACTCTATTCGAAACCGGGAGCGGCCGCTGTAAAGCCGAGGAATGCCACGTTGCGCCGAGATGAAGAGGGCGGCGTCTATCGAATGCCGAATCTCACTCTGCCCGAAGAGCTGTCCTCCGATACTGTGAGCAATGACTGCGAGGAATTTCGTTCCCGAGCGGCGGCGGGCCTCGGCTTCAGCCGCCGGCAGGTCCTGGTTCACCCAATCATCCAGTGTCACATTCTGATCAGTCGACGGATCGCGCGAACCGCCGACACTGCGGTAGTCGAAACTGAGAACGCCCCACCCCTTGTGTGCGAGATACCCGGCAACTGAACGCAAATAGGCCTGCGGAGCGGCGAGGCCCGGCAGAAAGATGACACTGCGGGCCGAGGCCTGCGCTCCAGGCCACCACCTGGCAGCGAGTGGGCGGCCATCCGCAGCGACGATCGTTAACGGTTCACTCGCAACCCCTCGCCGGGACTCTTCAGTGAGATGGTCGGTAATGGGACCTGATCCTTGCGTCAAGTTATGCTTCTGAGGCTTAGCCGTGCGCCCCGGCCCGGGCGTGCCTCAATTCATTACTCAGCTCCAATCGAAGAGCCGAGCTGGGGCTCGGCGTCCTTTCAAGCTGACGTGCTAGCTCCAGCTGGCTCCGCCACGGGCAACTCGGCCGCCCTTGCGAGCCTCTGCTTGCGGACCGAACGGACGAGCTCGCTCCGTGTCGTCCCCAGCGATTTCAAAAGCGGAAATATTCCATGCAACAGAAATTGGTCGGAAGTAATTCC
The DNA here is from genome assembly GCA_031401095.1 of Acidobacteriota bacterium. Classification (GTDB taxonomy): domain Bacteria; phylum Acidobacteriota; class Blastocatellia; order RBC074; family RBC074; genus JANNRD01. The sequence continues at coordinate 1,687 of JANNRD010000712.1, read as the reverse complement.
GACACCCTCGACCGCCAGCCGGTCGTGGTATTCCGGGATGACTTCAACACCAGGCATCGCAAAGTGTGAGACAACATGCGCAAGATCATCGATTGTTCCGTCGTGATCCTCTGCCATCTCCAGTTGCAGGATCTTCCGATAGAAGCCCATGTGAGCAGCCTCATCACGACTGATAAAGAAGTACACCTGTTCCAGCAACTCGTTCCCGTTCCGTTTCGCCTTCTCTTTCTGTGCCTGGTAAATCAGATAAGTCGCTGACTCCTGGAGCGCGCCATAGCAATTCATCTGCCGCCGTGTTGGGAAGGGCAGTGCCCAGACCACTGAGAATATTTTGTCTTCAAACGCATCGTACTGCTCCTGAGTCCGCAGTTCGGACTGGATCAGGTACTCGCGAAAAGCGAGACTGTGTTTCGATTCCTCGTAGCCCCAGTTGGCCTGAAACCAGCCGTGACCAAAGCTGTCGCGCGTCAGGGCGAAACCGTTTCGCGTGTAATCCGGAACATAGAGTTCCACCCCGCAAAACGTCTCGATGCAGACGGCGTCCTGTTCGGTATTCTTCGATCGGTCCATCTTCTCCCAGGGAAGATCGCGAAAAGGATGCCAGCGACGCTTGCGTTCCGCTGCGTCGAAGAACTCGTGGTATGCACGGTAGACCTGTTCGCGCATCGTCAATATCGCGCTCATCATGACCTCCTTAACTATTCGGCAGCAGTTGCCGTCAAGTGACGGCGAATCAGTTTCTCAAGGTCCCGGACGGTACTGATTTCAACCAGCTCATCGTCAGGAAAGCGAATGCCAAGCTTGTCCTCCAGAAAACCGATGATCTCGAGCGATGTAATCGAACTCACGCCAAGTTCACTCAGTTTGCTGTCCAGCGTTGGATTGGCAGTGGCAAGTTCCGGCGCCGCAAACATCATCGCTTCCTTGACCAAGTCCAGAATATCCTTTTCCGTCATCAATCCCTCCCCCTCCGAGATCAGTCGAGGCGACGCAACAGAAGCTGCGCAAGCGACTGATAGCCTTTCTCAAAAACCATGACGCAACCGCCAAGGTACCTGTCATATTCCTCGTAAAGAGCTTCACCCCAACGCTCTCGAATCGCTACTTCATTCCGGCGAAGTCCTTCTTGCCAGCTCCACGCCGTCCGCGCATAGTGTTCGCGCCGGGTCTTGACTTCCATGACCTCCCAGTAGGGATTCACCGACGCTACTATCGCTTCAAGACGAGGTGTAATCGCGCCCGGGAAGATGGTCGCCGTCCCGTGTGCCAGCTCTCGCAGATCGTGTCGGTCCCTCGGCACCTTGAGTGTCGTGACACTCTGCAGACCAAACCACGCGCCAGAGTTCGTCAGTTCCCAGACACGACGAAAATAGTCCCGATAAACCGATATCTGCCCCCCCGTCCGTGCCTCTTCGGGTGTCGCAATGTGCTCGAACATTCCGATGCTGATCACCGCATCGAACTTCTGCTCCGGCTGGTAATCCCTGTACGAGATGCATTCCACCGAAACTCCGGGGGTGGTTTTCCTCCGGATCTCGTCAAACTGGGCACGCGAGAGAGTGATGCCGGTGACGTCCGCGACGCCCATGTCCCTGGCGAAAAACTCGAGACCGCCTCCCCATCCGCAGCCGATATCAAGCACGCGCTTGTCAGGCGTCGCGCGCACTCCATCGTGAAAGTAGCGCAG
>JANNRD010000711.1:0-2396 GCA_031401095.1 Acidobacteriota bacterium | reverse complement strand
CTCGTAAACGCAGGTTGCCGCTTCTGCCACGCCGCGTCGGCGTCGTGACCTCACTTGACGGGGCAGTCAGCCGAGACATAGTCAATGTCCTTGGGAGACGCAACCCGTCGCTTCCGATTGTGATCGTCCCGGTTCACGTCCAGGGAAGCGCTGCTGGCGCCGAAATCGTTGATGCGATCAGATTCCTCAATCAGGGCGCCGCCCGTCTCGGTCGCGAAGTTGATGTCATCATTCTGGCCCGGGGCGGGGGTTCGATCGAAGACTTGTGGGCCTTCAATGAGGAGCGAGTTGCTCGGGCAATTGTGGCGTCCCTAATACCGGTGATCTCGGCGGTGGGCCACGAAACAGATTTCACGATTGCGGATCTCGTTGCAGACCTGCGTGCCGCCACCCCGTCCGCCGCGGCCGAGTTGGTCGCTCCGGCGGCGGACGATCTAAGGGGGCGTGTCGAAACCCTTGAAACGACGATGCAGCGCGTTGTGGGTCTGTTGCTGATTCGCCGGCGGTCGCGACTGAGCTACCTTGTCTCGAGTCCGGGGTTCGCCAATACAGAGACGAAGATGCGCTCGCTGACGTCGCTGGGGAGAGACCTCGAAGCCCGTGCTGTGCGGGCGCTTCAGAGACAGTTGGACGCGGCGAGGTCGCGCACACGTGATGCTGACCGTGGTCTGGCCGCGACCGATCCGATGCGCCCGGTGACGGTCGCGCGGACCAGGGCGGTGACGCTCGAGCAAGGACTGGCACGGTCGATCGAGCAGCAGCTCGCGCGAGGTCGGGGGAACCTTGCCATCCTCTCGGGACAACTTGATATGCTCTCACCTCTCAAGGTGTTGGGCCGCGGATACCTGCTCGCTCAACGGACCTCGGGTCAACTCGTCACTCAGGCGCGTGGCCTGACCGCAGGCGACCGACTCAGGCTTCGCTTTGCTGATGGAGATGTCGGTTGTGAGATAACGGAGACTGTGGACCCGGTGCCGCAGCCTTCTGTAGTAGATGCCAAGTAGGTGCCCAAATGGATGCGCAATAGGTAAATGATGACCAAGCCAGCTATTGGAAATGAGACTTTCGAGGGAGCGTTAGCTGCTCTTGAGGGGATAGTCAAACAATTGGAGTCGGGAGAGCTGCCGCTTGAAGAGGCTCTCGAGCTATTTGAGAACGGTCTCGGGTTGGCTCGACGTTGCCAGGACCAGTTGGCGAGCGTTGAGCGACGCGTTGAGGTGTTGCTCCGCGAGCGGGGCGAGATGAGAGTGGTTCCCTTTGAACCGCCACAACCGGAGACCACCAAACCAGATGTCAAGCGGGCAAAAACCACTGTCCGCCCTGATCAAGATGATGACATCCCCTTCTAGCCCCGACACTCTCCCAACGATCGAGGCCTTCTTCCGAGCACGAATCGCGCTCATCGAGGAATGGCTCGATCGGCTCTTGCCTTCGTCCGAAGAGCCGCCGGCGCAAATTCACGAAGCAATGCGCTACAGCGTTTTTGCCGGTGGAAAGCGGTTGCGCCCGATTCTCGCCCTGGCAACCGGGGAGGTCTTTCATGCGGAGACCACTGACCTCATTCCTGCCGCGTGTGCGCTTGAGATGATTCACACATATTCCCTGATTCACGATGACCTTCCGGCGATGGACAATGACACGCTGCGGCGGGGACGACCGACGTGCCACGTGGTATTTGGCGAAGCCATGGCGATACTTGCCGGCGACGCGTTGCTGACCCAGGCTTTTCGCACTTTGTCGGCGGACCGCACCGGGAGCGATGCGATCAAACTGAGAGTCATCTCGGAGGTGGCAGAGGCGGCGGGCACGGTCAGGGCGTTGATTGGGGGGCAGGTGCTGGATCTTCAATCGGAAGGCCAGCAGGTCGACGGGGCGATGCTCGAGACCATTCATCTGGCCAAAACAGGGGCGCTGATTCGCTGCGCGGTGCGCGTCGGAGCCATCATCGGGGGGGCCAGTGAGGGCGAACTTGCGCAGATGACGATTTACGGTGAAAAGGCGGGCCTCGCGTTTCAGGTGGCTGACGACTTGCTTGATGAAACGGCTTCGAGCGATGAACTTGGAAAGACCGCGGGTAAGGATGCCAGGGAAAAGAAAGCGACCTACACTGCGCTCTACGGCGTTGAAGGCACACGCCGACGTGCGTCGGAGCTGTGTCACGAGGCGATCAGTGCGGCTCAGCGCACCGGCCGGGAGACAACGAGGCTCGAACAGATCGCCCGGTTCATCGTCGACCGGAGGCATTAGGTTTGATCTGAATATCTCCGATCCTCTGTGGTTACTGATTTACCCCTCATGCCGCACGGACACCCCCAGTCTTGGGTAGTGTCTCAGTTTCGTCAGAAGGCAGAGGAATGAACCACAGAGACACGGAGACACAGAGACAGCACAGAGAA
>JANNRD010000710.1:0-8385 GCA_031401095.1 Acidobacteriota bacterium | reverse complement strand
TTCTCTGTGCTGTCTCTGTGTCTCCGTGTCTCTGTGGTTGTGCCCCAAAATCCAAAATCGACTATAATCCAACCCTATGGCTGAGAGCAGGAGCATGGCCCTGAGAGATCGCGTTCCGTTCATCGTGAGCACGCTCTCGATGGTATTTCTTCTTGGGACGATCGGTGTCATCGTGGCGACCGTCATTCGTCGCAGCCGACAGGTCCAGACACCTCCGCCCGTCAAGGCCGCAGCTGTACTCAGCGGTCAGATTATCTCGATCACCGAGGGCTACCGCTACACCACAACCGAAAAGGGAAAGCGCAAGTTTCAACTCGTCGCCGCGCGCGACACGAGCTATGCCGACGGCCACCACGAACTTGATCATCTCGATCTGACTGCTTATGGCGCGGACGGAATCGAGAGTCTGCGCATCTTTGCCGATCGAGGGGTCTATCAGCAGGAGCAGGGTCTGGTCAATCTGACCGGTAACGTCAAGGTGACCAACAGGGAAGGCCTCGAAGTGACCACCGAGACGCTCGTCTATAACCAGCGCGAGGACCTCGCGAGTAGCGATGTCCCGATCCAGTTCAAGCGGGCGACGATCAGCGGTTCCTCGACAGGAGGCACGTTCAACGCAAGGCTCCACACGCTCGCGCTTCAGAAGGACGTCCAGATCGTGAGCGCTCCTCCTGAGAAGGCAAAGGACGCACTACCCGTGGTCGTGCGTGGCGGGCACGCCGACTTCGCCGAGAACGACGGCATCATCAGGGTGACAGGCGATGTTCAGGTGACTCAAGGCACCCAGAGCGCTCGCGGTGAGACGATTACCGGCGTTCTCGACCCGAAGACGCGGAAGCTCCTTCGGATTGAGATGCGTGGGCAGTCGGTACTCCGATCGGATGAAGCGGGTAAGCTCTCAGCGATCGAAGCGCGCGATATCGACTTCTATTTTGATGAGAACCAGTTTTTCAAGAATGCGACGGCGGTTGGCGCGGCGCACGCGCGGTCTTTGCAGAAGGAGGCGCCACGGGACATCACGGCTGAACGGCTTGAAGCAACGTTTCTCCCAAACAAGACCGGGAGCGATTTGCAGACAGTCAATTCCCAGGGGCGGACGACGCTCAGGATCAGCCCGGAGCCGGGGGCGAGCAAGTCGCCGAAAGCCGTCGAGAGCGTGCTCGAAGCCGATTCGCTGAAGGTTGTTTTCGCGAAGGACGGAAAGTTCGTCGCGGATGCCGACGCGTCAGGGAACGTGGTGCTGTTGCTGACACCCGTCGTCGTGACGCCAACCGCGGATAGGAAACGAGTGCGCGCCGCGAGACTGAAGGCGCACTTCTACGAGACGGACAACGCGGTCGAATCGTTTCTAGCCGAGGGCGGGACGATTGTCGAGTTCGAGCCTCTCGTCCCGGAGAGCAAGCGCAATCGCCGGACGCTCGCTGGAAGCACGATGACCGGTCACGTCAGCAAGACGACTGCGGATATCTCCGACCTGGTGGTCGATGGCGACGCGAAGATGGTCGATGGCAAGCGTCAGGCAATGGCGGCACGCGCGACTTACTCTGCGGACACCGAGACCATTGCGATGCGGGGCAAGCCCGTGGTTTGGGACGAGGCGGCAAGAACGAACGCGGATGAGATCGATGCAAATCTGCAGGATCAACAAAGCGTCGCGCGTGGACGGGTGCGGACGACCTACTACAGCCGCCAAACGACGGGTGGAGCCGTTCCGTTCAAGAAGGACAAGGCACCGGTCTTTGTGACTGCGGATCGCGGGGTGATTCGGCACCGGGAGGCGGTGGCTCGGTTCACCGGGGATGTGCGAGCCTGGCAGGACGACAACTTTGTCAGCGCGGAGACACTTGAGCTCGACAGCAGCGAGCGACAGATGCAGGCATGGACGAATGTGCAGTCCGCGCTCTACAGCGTTGAGCGTCAGGTCGAGGGTGGGACGAAGGAGGTTGTCCCGACATTCGCGAGCGCTGATCAGATGTCGTATCGCGACGAGACGCGAACGGTGCATTACGAGGGCAAGGTCAAGATCAGGCAGGGGACTGACCGGATTGAAGCGGCAGTTGCCGATGCGTTTCTCGATAAGGAGAACAAACTGACGCGAATGACAGCGTCTCGAGAGGTGGTTTTGACTCAACCACAGAGGCGCGCGAGCGGCGATCAGATCGAGTACACGGCAGCGAATGAGACCGCAGTTTTGACGGGAAATCTTGCAGAAGTTGAGGACAAAGAGCGCGGAGTATCGACAAAAGGGGCTCGATTGACAATGCATTTACGCGATGCTAGGATCGAAGTCAATGATGAGAGCGGCGCCAAACGCGTGAGAACAACGCACCGGATCCAGCGTTGATTGACATCCCGAGGCACGAGCCAAACAGGAACCCGAGCCAAGAGGAACCTATGCAAAGGGGAACCTAGAGGAGGCGGAAGGGTGACCGAGGCAGCAGGAAAGACAAGCGCTGCAGTCGGTGAAGCGCTTGATAAGAAAACTCGGAAAGAGCCGGCGGTAGTTGTTGAAGCGTTACGGGCGGAGAATCTCAAGAAGTCCTATCGTGGTCGTTGCGTCGTCAACAATGTCTCCATCACAGTTCGCCCGGGTGAGGTGGTTGGGCTGCTAGGCCCAAATGGCGCGGGGAAGACGACGACGTTTTATATGATCGTCGGTCTCGAAACGCCGGATGCGGGTCGGATTCTACTCGAGGCCGAGGACATCACCAGGCTTCCGATGTACAAGAGAGCTCGCCGTGGAGTGAGCTACCTGCCGCAGGAGCCGTCGATCTTTCGCAAGCTCACCGTCGAAGAGAATATCCTTGCGATCCTTGAGACACTGAAGATCTCGCGCGAGGAGAGACAGGAGCGTCTCGAGGCGCTGCTTGAGGATTTCCATCTCAATCGCATCCGCCAGAACAAGGGTTTTGCCCTCTCGGGGGGTGAGCGAAGACGAACCGAGATCGCCCGCTGTCTGACAATCGAGCCAAAGATCATTCTGCTCGATGAACCGTTTGCCGGGATCGACCCGATCGCGATCGACGAGATTCAGCGACTGATCCTGGGGCTGCGGGATCGAGGGATTGGGGTTCTCGTGACGGATCACAATGTCCGCGAGGCGCTGACGATTACCGATCGAGCGTATATAATCAACGAGGGAGAGTTGTTCCGGTCAGGGACTCCACATGAATTGACGACCGACCCCGAAGTGCGGCGGGTGTACCTCGGCGAGAAGTTCCGGATGTAACATAGTCTTCAGATTGCGTTCTGTAAGCGCCGGTCTTGAGGCAGCGCAGTTTGAAGATTGCGTTACTTGCTTATGTCGTTAAAGCTCACAACACAGTTATCACAGCGTCTCGTGCTGACACCACAGTTGCGTCAGCGGATCGAGATGTTGCAGATGACGAAGCTCGAGCTGGGCGACCTCGTGACGGCACAGTTGACTGAGAATCCGGTGCTCGAAGAGCTCGCCCCGGATGAAGCCCCCGTCGCCCCTGAACTGCTCAATGAGAGCTTTAGTGAAAATGCCGCCGAGAGCACTACAGGAGATGGTATCTCGCTCGGCCAGGACTTCCAGCTCGACATGCGGGCAGACACCGGAACTCCCCTCAACGGGACGGCGGAGGCTATCTTCACCGCCACGCCAGGCGACGGACTGACCGCACCGGACGCGCCGATACCTTCGGGTGAGACCGTCGGGGGCGAGAGCGAGGAGGGTGGTGAAGTTGACCGGGAGCGCGACTCCTTTGACGAGGTGGATTTTGGCCCGACCTTCGAGGAGTATCTCGACCCTGGCTATCGGACACGCGAGACCGAGGTCAAGGAGAGCCCCTCATTTGAACAGTTTATTTCGTCCGAAGAAGGTCTCGCAGACCATCTGCTCTGGCAGTTGAGACTGACCGCGACCGACGAGATCGTGCTCGAGGTCGGGGAAGCGATCATCGGGAATCTGAACGATGATGGTTATCTCGATGGCACCCTCGCAGAGATCGCGGCGCTCGGGTGCTGGCCAATGGAGACTGTCGAGAAGGCCCTCGCGGTAGTCCAGCAGCTCGATCCGACGGGAGTTGGCGCACGCAACCTCCAGGAGTGCCTCGTTCTTCAACTTCAGGCACTTGGGTTCGGCGACGGTCTTGCCGCAACTCTGGTGAGAAGCCACTGCTACAAGCTGCAGAATCATAAACTTCCTGAGCTGGCGCGTGAGCTTGGCGTCCTGGTCGATGATCTCATCAACGAGGTCAAGGTAATTCGTCAGCTATCGCCCTACCCAGGTCGCAAGTACTCGTCCCGGAAGGCGCAATATATTGAGCCCGAGGTTTACATCGAGAAGATGGATGATGGCTACTTGATCCGGTTCAATGACGATGGCCTGCCGCAACTGCGGATCAATTCGCAGTATCGGCGGATGATGGAGAACAAGGAGACGACCAAGGAGACGCGCGACTACATCAAGGAGCGTTTCCGTTCAGCGGTCGACTTGTTGAAGAACATCGAGCATCGCAAACAGACGATCTATCGTGTTTGCGAGAGAATCGTCGAGCGTCAGCGCGATTTTCTTGATCGTGGTGTGGAGGAACTGAAGCCGATGATGCTCAAGGATATTTCTGAGGACCTCGGCATGCATCTCTCCACGGTTTCGCGAGTGGTTAATGGAAAGTACGCGCACACTCCGCAGGGCGTGATCGAGCTGCGTCGGTTCTTCTCTGAGGGGATGGTCAACGATGACGGTGAAGAAGTATCGACTCGAATCATCAAGCTCCGGATCAAGAAGATGATCGAGGCCGAGGACTCGCGGGAACCGTTGACGGACGACAGGATCGCCGCGATTCTCGCGGCCGAGGGCCAAAGGCTATCGCGCCGCACAGTCGCCAAATACCGTGATCAGATGCGGATTCCCGGTTCGCGCGAGCGACGACAAGTCGTCTGATGCCGGGAATGACTTGCCTGGAATGACTTGACCACCATGCCATTGTCTCCCCCGTTTTACAGCCCGCCGTCGTCGGCAGATTAATAGCGTCGCGCTCTTGCTGGGAGTTTACTGCGCGTTCGCTGCAATGAAGGGAAAGGAGCCGTGCGATGAAGATTGAGTTTACTGGACGCAATTTTACCATCTCTCCCGCAATCAAGAAGCATGTCAATGAACATCTGAAAAAGATCGATTCCGTGCTCCACGGAGCGATCAGGGCTCACGTCATTCTCAGTGTCGAGAAGCATCACCGATACTTTGCGGAAGTCATTATCAACTGGCACGATCACGCGATGACCAGCACCGCAGATACGACGGACATGTACGCTTCGGTGACGCAGGCCGTTGATCGACTGCGGCGGCAGGCTCTCAAGATCAAAGGGAAGATCATCGACCGCAAGCATCACGCATTGTCGACGGGTGCTGTGGCTCCGAGCCCGACGCCTCCTGTTGCTCCGTCGCCACTTGCTCCGCGAATCATCCGCTCGCGTCGATATTCTGTGAAGCCGATGACACCTGAAGAGGCGGTGCTGACAGTTTCCGAGGCCTCCGAGCAGTTCCTCGTCTTCCGCGATGCTGAGACCGACCGCGTCGGTGTCATCTATAAACGCAAGGACGGCAACTACGGTCTCATCGAACCCTGATGGATGTTGGATTTGGTGACGATCCGTGACCTTCGTTGCGTGAAGCCAGAATCTAAAATCCAAATCGGAATGGTTTCTCAACTAATCATCATCACTGGTTTGAGTGGGTCGGGGATGTCTTCGGCGATGAACGTCTTCGAGGACCTCGGGTATTTCTGCGTCGACAATCTTCCAATTCAACTGATACCGAGCTTCGTTCATCTTTGCGAGCGCAAGGAGACGAGCATTTCTCATGCGGCGCTGGTGGTCGATATTCGTGAGGGCGAGTTTCTCGAGAGCTTTCCCCAGGTGCTGACACAAATCCGCGGGCGCGAGCATGTCGAGACGACGGTCCTCTTCTTCGAGGCGAGCAATGCTGCGCTGCACCGCCGCTTCAGCGAGACCCGCCGCCCACACCCGCTCGGAGAAGGGTCTGTGCTCGAGGCAATCGCGACGGAACGTGCCCGTCTGGCACCGATCCGAACAATGGCGGACATGGTGATCGACACCTCCGATCACACCGTCCACTCGCTGCGTGATCTGCTGAGGACGAGATTCTCTGCGAGCAAGGTCGAAGCCGAGATGCAGCTGGCTGTTGTCAGCTTTGGTTACAAGTACGGGGTTCCGCTCGACGCGGATCTGCTTTTCGATGTGCGGTTCCTTCCAAATCCTCATTTTGTACCGGAACTGAAGGCGCTTACCGGGAACGATCAGCCGGTCATCGATTTTTTACAGAAAAGCGGCGAGGTCAATGAGACAATCGAGAGGTTCGCTGACTTGCTCGCGTACCTCTTGCCGCTCTATCGACGTGAAGGCAAGAGCTATGTCACAGTCGGCATCGGTTGCACTGGAGGGAAGCACAGGTCTGTTGCGGTCGCCAATGCACTGGCAAGCCGGCTGACAGGTGATGGCTCGGAAGCGCGCGTCTCGCATCGCGACGTCAAGAAATAGAGGGAAGGAAGGCACGTCGGGGCTTTCTGAGCTCTTCAACCAGGAGGAATTCATGCCACTGATCGGAGGCGTGGTTGTGACCCACGGGAATCTGGCGGCGGAGCTGGTCAATGCCGCGCAGACGATTGTCGGTGACATTCGTCATATCACTGCTGTTTCCATTGGCTGGCATGACGATGTCGATATCGCGCGCGAGGAGATCGGACGCGCAATCAAACGAGTCGAGGCGGGAGCCGGGGTGCTGGTCCTGACCGATATGTTTGGCGGTACTCCGACGAACCTCGCGTGCACCTTTATCGGCGAAGTGCCAATCGAGGTTGTCACTGGTGTCAACCTGCCGATGATCATCAAGCTCGTTGACCAGCAGAACGATGAATCTCTTTCCGTGGTAGCGCGGCGCGTTCGCGATCAGGGGCAGAAGAACATCCATCTCGCAAGTGAGGTGCTCACTCCCGAGAGGAGCGCTTAGACGAGTGGATGCGCGTCGGACTGTGACCATCAGAAATCGATTGGGGCTGCATGCAAGGGCGGCCGCGAAACTGGTCCGACTGGCGACTAGCTTCCAGAGTGAGATATACCTTGTTCGAACCGACGCGCGACAGGGGAGAGTCGATGCCAAGAGCATCCTCGGTATTTTGCTGCTGGCCGCGACGCCGGGGACCGAAATAGAGATCAGTGCCGATGGCGTAGATGCGGAGGCCGCAGTAGAGGCGCTCTGTAAACTGGTCGATGATCGGCTCGGAGAGTACTGAACCTGCCGGACGTTCTGAGAGGTCGCAAATGGGCCGAGCATCGCAGAGGGGACGAGAAGAGCGGCTGGAGGGGATCGGCGTCTCACCCGGCGTCGCGATCGGTGGAGCCTTTCTGGTTGACGATCCGCGTGGGCGCGTCGTCCGCAGCTATCTGCCGATTGGCGAGGAGGAAGCCGAAGTCGAACGCTTCCGCGCCGCGGTCCGACTTTCACAGCAACAACTCGAGGAGGCCAAGGAGCGGTTGCGGGAGGCGCTTGGCGATCAACACGCATACATCCTCGAAGCTCACCTGCTCATGCTTCAGGACCGCGGTCTCGGTCGTGAGATCGAGGGTTTTATTCGCGACAACCGCGCCAACGCCGAATGGGCCGTGCGCGAGGTCGCAAACCGGTTGCTCGAGGTCTACTCGCACATCGCTGACAGTTATTTACGTGAGCGTGGCAACGACATCGAAGACGTCGCCCGGCGTCTGATCACGATACTCTCAGGCAGTCAAACGCGTGATCTGAGTCATCTGGCGTCCGATGCGTTGATCGTTGCCGATCACTTGCTTCCCTCCGTCGCGGCTGAGCTCGATTCAAGCAAGGTTCTTGGATTTGTCACCGTTGCAGGTGGCTCAACGTCGCACACCGCTATCCTCGCGCGCAGTCTTGGCATCCCGGCCGTTGTCGGTCTTCGTGGAATTACTTCTCGCGTTCGGGCTGATGAGACCATGATCATCGACGGCACGACCGGCGTCGTTGTCCTTCGGCCTTCGCCGGAAACGATGCGCTTTTACAATGAACAGAGGCTGCGCGAGCAGCAGCAGCAGCAGTTCGATCTCGAAGAGCGCGAGCTGCCTTCGGTAACGCGTGACGGCGAGGCGATTGTCCTCAGGGCAAACATCGAGCTGCTTGAAGAGATTGACGCTCTTCGTCTTTCGAATGCGAAAGGTATTGGTCTCTATCGGTCAGAGTATCTCTACGCGCAGGCTGAGCGGGGCCTCCCGAGCGAGGAGGAACAGTTCGAAGTGTATCAGCTTCTTGCCGAGATGGGCGGTGAGGATGGAGCCGTCATTCGCACTTTTGATCTTGGTGGTGACAAGCTGCATCTGGGAGGGTTCAAGGCGGAG
>JANNRD010000709.1:0-3161 GCA_031401095.1 Acidobacteriota bacterium | reverse complement strand
AGTGCCTTGCTGAAAGTGTAGTTGGCCTGCAATTGCAGTCCCTTCGACAACCTTCTGCGCACTTCTGCCCGGAAAGAGTGGTAGGTAGAGAACGAACCGTTCGTCAGCGCGAGCCCGAAGTTCGCATTCGGATTTGCGAGGAAGAAGTTCGGGCTCAGATTGAGGCGGTTGCCACGGTATGTTGCGCTATTCGCCAGGTTAAAGGCCATGGCACCGACATTGTTGTTATTCAGTTGTGTGATGAACGTCGAGCTTCCAAAGCCACTGCCAGCGGCAAGCCCGGTGAAGAGAGTGGTCATTGTCGGCAGTGCGACGGTTCCAGCCGCGCCGGGCGCAAAACTGGCCCCGCCGTTGATCGCCAGGTTCTTTTGTGCTCCGAGGAATTCGTTGAGGAAGCCATTCTCAAAGATATTAACCTCGTTGTAGTCGATGGCGCGGTAGATTTTGATCGCGTGGTTGGCAACATATCGCACTTCGATGGCCGTGTTGTTGCCAAATTCGCGTTCAATTCCAAACGACCATTGCTGGACATAAGGCGTCCGCAACTTCTGATCGAACGTCCATAATCCGTTGTTGGTGTTGATGAGAATGTTCTCCGCATCGGTGATCGGGATCTTGAAAGTAGGCGTCGTCAACGCCACCCCCGCACCCGTCAAGACACCTGTCGGAACGGTGCTCGCCGCGTTCTGGATCAAGCCCGGGTTGGTCGTCCCCGTTCCAAGCGCGTTGCTGACTACGGTAAAGCCGTCCTGCAGGTAACTGATCGAATATCCTCCTCGGATAGAACTCTTTCCCTCGGAACCGAAAAGAAACTTCATCGGACCGCTTGAGAAGTTTGGTGAATAGGCGATCCCGATAAAGGGAGCGTAGTTGTTCCAATCGTTGTTGTAGAGTTTCTTCCCGGTGGTTCCATTAACAAACTCAAGCGACGTGGGCGCCTTGCCAGTCAGGGCGCCGGGTTTGAAGAGATTGTTAATCCCGGAGATGCCGAAGAGACCAGCAATATCATTGGTAGGCTGGATCGCAATTCCGTTCTTCTCGTACGGAACACCCTGGAACTCCCAGCGCATACCATAGCTCAGAGTGAAGTTCCGCCGTACCCTCCATTGATCCTGTAGATAGAGGCTCACCTGGCGCTGCTTGAAATCGCGCTGGCGTGTCGCGCCGGGCACGAAACCCGACGTCGCACTCGAGACATTGAACGTCCTTGAAGACGAGGCCAACAACCCGACAAGGTCCGCATAAACCGATTTTGCTCGGTTGACAATTGCTGTCCCGGTTGCCCCGGCCGGCAAATTTGGAAACGAGGCACTGAGAATCCCATCCGGATTGGCTGAGTTCGTTCCCAGGCTGATCCCCTGTAGGATCCCGGTATCATTAAAGGTAATTGCGGTGACCGACTGGACATCAGTCCCCATCTTGAGAGTGTGGGTCCCTTTGACCCACGAGAAGTTGTCGATGTACTGATAAACGAGTGTGTTGCGCCCCTGCGACAAGAACGTATTGTCAAAATTAGTGACCGAGTTCAAGGTCAGGTTGAACGCCGGGTCTTTGCCGGTTTCACGAATAAAGCCGACTGGCGCACGCTGGTGGCCAACACGCACTTCATTGGTCATCGTTGAACCGAACGTCGATTGAATCGCAGCAGTCGTGAGCGTCCGTGATGAAGACTGGTACGCGTTAACACCGCCCGGGAATGGGGCCTCGAGACCGTTGAACGTGTCAGGGGCGAGAAGGAAATCGGCCTTGTTGTAGACAAACTCCAACTTGTGCGATCCAATTGGGGAGTTCTCGACCAGCGTCTGATCAAAACGGGCGACATACTTGTCATTCGGATCAGACCCGCTCACGTTGAAACGATAGCCACTTGTATTGAACCCGTCTCCGACGAGGGTGTTGTTCGGGAGGGGCATTGCGTTCAGTTGCGTCTGGGTCAGAGGGTTGAGCGTCTTAAAGTTGCCAACGGTTAACAAATTGACTGTTTGAACCGCGCCGTTTGAGCCGGTATAGCCAAACAGCCCCTTTCGGGCGTCTGCAGTCAGGACCGTTCGGTTGCGCGTCGCCTGGAACGGTTCGCGGAAACCTTCGTACGAGAAGAACCAGAGGCTCTTGCTGCGTCCGTCGTAGGCGACTGGCCCAAACGCCTTTTTTGGAAGCCAAAGCGGTCCGCCGACGTTAAAGCCAAAGAAGTTTTGCCTCAGGAACGGTCTCTTTGTCCCCGACGAGTTATTGAAAAAGTCATTGGCATTGAGGAAGTCGTTGCGATGTTGCCAGAAAAGTCTTCCGTGAAATTCGTTGCTGCCTGACTTTGTCACCATCCGAACCTGAGCGACACCGCGCCCCGCATCTGAACCCACCGTTCCAATCGTGACGCTGAACTCACTGGTCGAATCAAGCGATGGTGAACTGATCGCGAAAAACGAAGAGGTCTTGACGAAGTTGTCCATCGCGTTGATGCCGTCCTGCGTGACGTTCGTCCCGCTGCCACGAAGACCGCCCACAGACGCGTTGCGTGTGTCGGTTCCTGTGACCGCAACGCCCGCCTGCAAACGCGCCAAGTCAATTGGGTTCCGAGTCAGCAGCGGAAGGTCTCTCACCTGGCGCGTGTTGACAACGTTAGTCAGCGTCGGATTGCTGGTATTGATCACCGCCTGCGAGTCGCTTGTGATGACTACCGAATCGGCCACATTTCCCACTTCCAAGCCGAGGGTGAACGTCGCCGGAGCGCCGACCGAAACGGTGATATTCTGCACCTCAGACCGTTTGAAGCCGGAGGCCTCGATCTTGGCATTGTACGCGCCAAGCGGAACTGAAGGAAAAATGAAAGCCCCTTGAGCATCCGTCGTCGCTTTGAACTCTTCGCCAGAGCCGATATGTGTGGCCGTCACCTTGGCACCCGCCACGGCCGCGCCGCTCGCGTCATTGACAAGACCGCTGAGGCTGCCGCGGCTGGTTTGCCCAAACACCATGGTGCCTAGTATGAGTGGAAGGAACAGCGCTAACACCAATCGTTTCATCGAGATACTCCTTAGGTTTCCAAGTGGGGCCGGGGTCGGAAATCCGGATTCCAAAGCGGCGACAGCCGAAGGCTCTTGCGGCTAGCCTGAACAAAAACTGGCAAGAAACTACCCGCGCAAAGGGGACGTCGATGGCGCACAACC
>JANNRD010000708.1:0-9856 GCA_031401095.1 Acidobacteriota bacterium | reverse complement strand
TTACTCTCAACCTACTCGCGCGTGGCTTTACACTTTACTGGTTTTTGCCTGCCTCTTCTCCGGTAGCGCAACGGCGAAGAATGTCGATTCTGACGTCAGGACTGCGCCGCGAGGTGCCCGCGCCCTGCGTTTCCGCCTGCCGCCCGGCCGTGTCTCTGTGTTAATCTAACAGTTTCGCAAAGGAGCCCGATTGTAGACATGGAGTGGTTTCGCCGCGTAGAGGCGTCCCAAGAATTCAAGAACCTCGTCGCTCAAACAGTATCGGGACGACGTGTCATCAACGTTGCCGGACTGGCCGCGGGAGCAAAGGCGTTGTCTCTTGCGGCACTTCAGCGTGCGACCGGGCGCCGTCTCGTCGTCGTAACTCTGAGCAGCCGAGACCTTGAAGACATCGAGAATGACCTCCGCTTCTTCTATGGCGTGCTCAATCAGCGAGATGATTGCGACGACCGCGTCTTCAGCCTGCCAGCGATCGAAAACGATCCCTATACCGGAACCTCACCGCACGCGGAATTGCTTGAAAGACGGGCGCTGGCGCTGTGGCATCTTGCCTCGGGATGTGGTGACATCGTCCTCCTCAACGCCCATGCCTTGCTCAGTCGCCTTGTCGGGGTTGACCAGATCAAACAGTCAGGCGTTACGCTCCGCGTTGGAGAGGAACTGCCGCTCGACTATCTGATCGAACACCTCGTCGCGGTCGGCTATGTTCGCGTCGAACCCGTGGGAGGGATCGGCGAGTTCTCGTCGCGCGGCGGCATTCTCGACTTCTATTCACCCGCCGGACAAACCGGGCCTGTGCGCGTCGAGTTCTTTGGTGACACGATCGATTCTTTAAGGCTCTTCGATCCTGACACGCAACGTTCGGTCGGCGAGATCGTGGAGGGCCTGATTGCGCCTATGCGCGACGAACGGAGCGCGGCAAACGACTTCCGTCTCTGGGCGCGAATGGCGCGGCAGCGCTGGAGCGATGATCGCTACGCACGCGCCCTGCACGACCGCGTCGTTCCAGCGGAGGATGGGGAAGCGTTCCCGGGCTGGGAATACCTCATGCCGCTCGCTCACCCTCTGGCGACGTCAGTCTTTGACTACCTCGGTGACGCCGTTTTGGTCATTGATGAGCCAGCGGAGATTGAGAAGCGCGTGCGCACGATTCTCAATGAGCTCCAACTTGGTTACGAGCGCGCAGAGGCGGTTGACGATCTGGCTTTGCCACCGGACAGCCTCTTTCTGACGCCGGACGAGCTTCGAGAAGGGCTCGCGCGAGCACAGCGCGTTGACCTGCGCTTGCTTGGGGGAGCAGCCCTTGCCATCCAGGAGGAACTCGAGACAGAGAATATTTCTCCCAAGGTGGAGTTTGGCAAACGGCAGCCAGGCGCGCCGCTTTTTCTCTTTCCCCCTGCGGTGACAAATATCGAAATCGGCCTTCAGTCTCGCGCTGTCCGCCGGTGGCACGGTCGCCTAAATGAGCTTGCCTCTCAATTAAAGTCTGCTGCCGACGAAACTCAGCAGACCGTGTTTGTCGTCACCGCCAGTGGAGTTGCTGATCGGCTACGCGACATTTTCAACGAGTATCTCGTCCCGGGATTTTCCCGAGAGGACGCGACGGCCCAGATAGTCATGACGCTCGGTGAGCTTTCGGCCGGGTTCGCGCTACCGGTTGCCGGGCTGACCATCTTCACCGAGAGCGATCTCTTTGACGAACCAGTCACGGTCGAGCGCCGTGGGCCGGTGCGCAAGTCACCGGCGGCAGCCTTTCTCTCCGATTTCCGAGATCTGAAGATGGGTGATTACGTCGTTCACATCGACCACGGGATCGGACAGTTTCAGGGGCTCCTCCAGCTCGTCAGCGAGAACACCCTCTCTCCTGCTGAGGCGTACGCGCGCATGACCGGTGCTGAAACCAGGTCGAGCACCAGCGGCAAGCGCGAATACATGCTGCTCACCTATGCCGAAGGAGCGCGCCTCTACGTCCCCGTCGAGCGGCTGGACCTGGTTCAGAAGTTTTCGAGCGGCGAAGGTCACACACCGCAGTTGGATCGTCTTGGCGGCATCGCCTGGCAGAAAACCAAGGCGCGGGCGAAGCGAGCGATGCGCGATATGGCCGAAGAGCTGCTCAAGCTCTATGCTGAGCGCAAGCTCGTCGGCGGCTATGCCTTCAGCGCCGACACACCCTGGCAGCAGGAGTTTGAGGACTCATTTCCGTTCGAGCTGACACCTGATCAGAAAATTGCAATCGCAGACGCGAAGAAGGACATGGAGCAGCCGCTGCCGATGGACCGTCTGCTTTGCGGAGATGTCGGTTACGGCAAGACCGAGGTTGCCATGCGTGCCGCCTTCAAGGCGGTCATGGACGGCAAGCAGGTCGCGCTGCTTGCACCGACGACAGTGCTCGCCTATCAGCATTTCCAAACATTCACTGCGAGGTTTGCCGCCTTCCCGGTGACGATTGACCTGCTTTCACGCTTTCGCTCACCGAGGGAACAGAAGGAAGTGGTTGCGGCAGTCGAAGCTGGAAGTGTCGACGTCGTGATCGGGACACACCGCATTCTCTCGCGTGACCTGCACTTCAAGGAGTTGGGTCTGGTGGTCGTCGACGAAGAGCAGCGTTTCGGAGTCGCTCACAAAGAAAGACTGAAGCAACTAAAGAAGCGAGTCGATGTCCTGACGCTGAGTGCGACACCGATTCCGCGGACCTTGAACATGTCGCTGCTTGGTCTGCGTGACATGTCGGTGATCGAGACTCCACCTCGCGATCGGCTGGCGATTCAGACGAATGTCGTGCCGTTCTCGGAGAATGTCATCCGTAGCGCGGTCGAACTGGAAATGCAAAGACAGGGGCAGGTCTTCTTCGTGCACAATCGCGTCGAGTCAATTCACGCGGTTGCCGAGTTGGTGCAGAGGATGGCTCCCGCGGCCCGGGTCATCGTCGCGCACGGACAGATGGGTGAGAAGGAGATGGAGCAGGCGATGCTCGATTTTATTGCCTTCAAATATGACGTCCTCGTGGCAACTACGATCATTGAAAACGGCATTGATATCCCCCGTGCGAACACGATCATCATCAATCGGGCTGATGCCTATGGGCTCGCCCAGTTGTACCAGTTACGCGGCCGCGTTGGTCGATCGAACCGGCGCGCCTACGCCTATCTGTTGATTCCCTCGGAAGTGGAATTGACGTCGATTGCGAGGCGCCGCCTGGCGGCGATCCGCGAGTTTTCCGATCTTGGCGCAGGTTTTCGCATCGCTGCGCTCGATCTCGAACTTCGGGGCGCAGGAAATCTGCTTGGCGGACAGCAATCGGGTCATATCGAAGCCATCGGCTTCGATCTCTATTGCCAGATGCTCGAACACACCGTCGCCGAATTACGCGGGGAAGAGATTGAGGAAGAGGTGAGCACCCAACTCAACCTCGGCGTCGATACGCGGATTCCCGACGAGTATGTTTCGGACATGAGCCAGCGACTGCGCACGTACAAGCGGATCGCGTCATCTCGTTCGGCCTCCGAGCTTGAGCGGATTCGCCAGGAAATTGCTGACCGCTACGGAAGGCTCCCAGATGCGGTTGACAACCTTCTTGCGTATGCTGAAGTGCGACGCGAAGCGGTCAGACTGGGGATCGTCTCGATCGATCGAGCGGGTGAAACGGTCGCAATCAAGGTTGGGGAGCGGACCCGGATCGAGCCGGAGCGGCTCATGTCATTCCTCGACGGTGATCCGTCGGCCAGCTTCTCGCAAAACGGTGTTCTCAAAGTGAAAATACCGGGCGACGTCTTCCGCGGCCTCCGCGCGGTGTTCAGTCGTCTCGAGGGCGAAGCAGAGGAGTCAACGCGCCGGGGCTGAGCTGTGGCAAGCGAAGAGCGGATTGTCCCAGCCCGGTTTGTCGGTGGCGTGGTCATCGGGCAGGGACAAGCCCTGCCCCTACGGCT
This sequence comes from Acidobacteriota bacterium, assembly GCA_031401095.1. Classification (GTDB taxonomy): domain Bacteria; phylum Acidobacteriota; class Blastocatellia; order RBC074; family RBC074; genus JANNRD01. Next base: position 5,930 of record JANNRD010000708.1, on the reverse strand, counting down.
TGCGGCGATCGGTGACGACGTCGTAGAATTTCAGGTCAATGCTCCCTTTCGGTCTTATGAACGCACGGGTTTCAATCTGCGCCATTGTCTTACTCGGGGCTGTCTCATCTGGTTGCCGGCTCTTTGGCTCGCGCGGCTCGAATGTGACAGCGGCTCCGGTCGACACATCGCCCGTGGTCCTCGAGATCAATGGCTCACAGGAGTACCGTTCAAGTTTCGAGCGATTTGTCAAAGCCCGTCTCTCTGACTTTTATCCCCAGACTCTTCAGAATGAGACGGATAGCGATCAGTTGCGCAGTGGTCTCTTTGATGAGTTTGTTCTCCGGCAGTTGATCGTTTTGAAGGCCGGAAAGTTGGGATTGAATGCGACTGATGAGGAGATCGGCCGAGCAATCGCGGAGCAGCATCAACAGACAACCCTCGAGGGCACTGATGAGAACCTGACAACGCTCGCGAGCAGTGAGCGTCGCATCGAGATCGCGAATGACCTCCTCACAATGAAGTACTACCAGACCGCGGTCTTGACGGGCCTCGGAGTCAGTTCAGAGGAGATCGAGGGCTATTATCGCGAGCATGAGGCGCGCTATCAGGAACGGAACGGTTTCTATGTCCGCGAAGTGCGAGTCAGCACCTCCGAAGAAGCCAATCGAATCGAACAGCAGGCTTTGCGAAAGCCGGACGATTTCGCGACCCTCGTGCGCCAGCATTCGGCGGCGCCGAATGCTGTCAATGGTGGATTGATCTACTATGCCACGCAACAGTTACCACCCGTCCTCGAGGATGCAATAACTCCTTTGAGGGTGGGCTCGATCAGCAAGGTTGTTCGCTCAAATTACGGCTTTCACATTTTCAAGCTCGAAGCGCGAGCCGAACCGCTCCCGCTCGAGAAAGTGCGTCGACAGATCGAAGAGGATCTGCTGCGAACCAAGAACCAGAAACTGATCGACTCGTATAATGAACGTGCGCTGGCCGAAGCGCAGATTAAGGTCTTTCACGATCGGCTCGGCTTCAATTATCGAGGCCGGCTAAGCCGGCCAAAGAATGAGGGCTAGCCGTCCGTCGAAGTTCGGAGAAGAGGGGCGCCTTGTCTGGCTGCCCGAAAGAGGGAGTTGCTGAGATGAAGCTTTTTAGAACAGGTGCGCTGTGCGTGTCGCTTTTCATGATCGCGAGCGTCGTGCGTGCGCAAGAAGGCGAAGCGAAGCTGGTTGACGAGATTGTCGCGCGTGTCAACTCGAGCGTAATTCTGCGCTCGGCCTATCTGCGGGCGCAGCAGGAGTTGCTTGAAGAGCTGAAGGGTCGGGGCCTCAAGGATGCTGAACTCGAGAAGCAGTTTAACGAGCTCAAACCAGTCATCCTTGATGGGCTAATCGATACCGAACTGCTCAGTCAGCGGGCAAAGGATCTTTCGATCGATGTCGAGCCGCAAGTCAACCAACAACTGTTGCGTGTCATGAAGGAGAACAACCTCACATCTCTCGAGGATCTTGAACAGAAGATGCGCGAGGTCGGAGTCGACATTCAGGAGGTTCGGAGGATGCTGCGGAACCGCTTCGCATCCGAGGCAGTTCGAAATCGCGAGGTGTACGGCAAGATCTACCACGGCCTCACCGAGAAGGAGAAACGCGACTACTACGAACAACACAAGGAAGCGTTTACGACGCCTGGGGAGGTAAGTCTCAGCCGCATTTTTATTGCCATGGGCAAGGAGCCGACGCAAGCTCTGGAACGTGCCAGGGACGCAGTCAATCAGGCGCGAGGCGCGAGTGTGGACTTTGCCGCTCTGGCAAAGCGTCTTTCAGAAGAGGAGCTTGGCAAGAAGGGCGGACTGATCGGTCCAATCAAGATTTCGGAAATGGCCACGGAGATCCGAACCGCCATTGGCGAAAGCGTGGCGGGCACGATCACCGACCCGATCAAGCTCGAATCCGGCTATGCCATCTTTCGAGTGGACGGGCGGAAGGAGTCGGTCATCAAACCCTTCGACGAGAAAGAAGTCGGTGATGAGATTGCGCAGCGAATCACCTACGAGCGCGGTACTGCAGAGATGGACCAGTATCTGGACAAGATCCGCGGCGAGGCTTTCATTGAAGTTGATCCCCGGTACCAACTCGCCGAGAGCAAGATCAAATCAGCACAGATCAAGCGAGTCCCGTATTCTGAAGACAACCGCAAGGGTAAGAAGAAAGACAAGGACAAGAAGGAAGGAGCCAAGGAGGCACCCAAAGCGGCCGCTGCAACCAAACCCTAAGCCGAAATCACGATCGTCTGCCGGGGGCTTTGCGCGTGCCACCCCCTTTCGCGCCGCCAGCGCCGTCTTCCCGATATCATGAAAATCTTGATCAGCGAGTTCGTCCAGAACCAGAATGTGAGTACCACTTTTCTGGTGAAATCCAAGGAATTACGAACAAAAAAGACCGGAGGCCAGTTCGTCCTCCTGACTCTTGCGGACAAGAGTGGCGACATTTCAGCTCAATGGTGGGACAACTTCGATGACGTTATCCATACCTTTGACCGCGATGACATCGTCTATGTTCGTGGACTGGTTAACATCTACCGCAATCACCTCCAACTCTCGGTTCATCGGCTACGTCGCTGCAACGAGAGTGAAATAGACCTGGCTCACTATTTCCCGACGACCAAATACAATACCGATGAGATGTTCGCGGAGTTGATGACAACCGTGGGTGGCTTTCAGAATGTCCATCTGCGTCAGTTGCTCGAGAGAATCTTTGCCAATGAGGAGACGGCGAAGAAGTTCCGAAGAGCGCCTGCAGCCAAGACCATGCACCACCCGTATCTGGGTGGCTTGCTCGAGCACTCGCTCTCCCTCGTCCGCCTCTGTCGCAAAGTCGGTGAACACTACGATGGGATCGACGTCGAATTGCTGCAGACCGGGGCCGTGCTGCACGATTTCGGAAAGATTGACGAGTTGAGTTACGAGCGGGGCTTTGGCTACACCACTGATGGCCAGTTGCTCGGCCATCTGACCATGGAGGCGATCATGGTCTCCGATGAGATCGGCGGCATACCGGATTTTCCTCCCGAGCTGCGGCGCCAACTGCTGCACCTGCTGATCACGCACCACGGCAAACTGGAGCATGGCTCACCGAAGCTTCCGATGACTCCTGAAGCCCTCATGCTGGCCTATCTCGATGACCTCGATTCAAAGGTTGAGGCGATGCAGCGGCTGATCGCGGATCCGAACGTGACCGGAGAGTGGTCACGAATCTCTCCCATGTTCGAACGCCCCATCTACCGGCGACGAACGATTGATGAACGAGCAACTTCCGGTGATCAGGCGCTACCGGACGTCGATCTCACGGAGGCACGCAAGGAGGCCCCAATCGCTCCGGCTTCATCGGCGACATCCGCCGGCGGAAGCTTCAATACGCCGTTTAAGAATCTGGCGGGGCTCATGAAAGACTGAGTCACGGAAGAGTAATGCCAGTCAGACCCGTTTGGTGGGTTCGTGCAGTATCTTCAACGACCCTCTTCCCAGAGGCTGCCGAATAGCGAGATGAGCGTGGTCCTCCTAACCTCGTTCTTTATGAGCTCAATGCGTTGTCGGCGAATCGCCCCCAGCGCCACCTGCGATAGACTCTTCCAACCTGAAAAAGCTATGATGGTCATTCGAGCGAAGTGTCAGGGACATCGGGAGACCGCGAAATGATTTCAGCAATCCTCTTAGCTGCCGGTGAGTCATCCCGCATGGAAGGTGCCTTCAAACCGCTTCTCAAGTGGGGAAATCGGACAGTCATCGGAGCGTGTGTCGAGAGCCTGCGTAAGTCTCGCGTTGGCGAGATCATCGTTGTCCTCGGGCATCGCGAGGGCGAGGTCCGCTCTTCTCTCGCTGGCTCCGGTGTCGAGTACGCGATCAATCCTGATTACAAACGGGGGATGCTCACTTCAGTCAAGACCGGATTTGTCCAGCTCAGTTCGCGACCGACCGCGGTTCTGATTGCCCTCGTTGATCAGCCGATGGTCACCGCCGAGATCATCGATCAACTGATAACGGCCTTTGAGAAGGGTGATAAAAAGATAGTCGTTCCCGTTTGCGAGGGGCAGCATGGCCACCCGATCATTATGAGCCGCGAGCTCGAAGAGGAAGTGATGCTGCTTGACGAAACCTCGACGGATGGATTGCGTGCGGTGATCGAGGCGCACCGCGACGAGATACTCGAGGTGCCGATCACCTCGACCGCGGTCATCGAGGACATCGATCATCCAAAGGATTACGAACGGCTGAGCCAGAAGGTCGAGCCGATCTACGAACATCACAAATGGCACCCATAGACTGCACTCGGACCGCCACGCCTGGGCCGGCTTCTTAGCTCCGACTGCCGCCTGCGACCCCTTCTGCTATGGCATACACTGATCTGCGCGAGTTCATCAAGGTTCTGGAAAAGCACGGCGAATTGCGCCGCATCAAGACGCCTGTCTCAAGCGATCAGGAGATTACGGAGATCACTGATCGAGTGTCCAAGAGCGGCGGACCCGCGCTGCTCTTTGAAAACGTCGATGGAGGACGAATTCCGGTTCTGATAAATGCCCTCGGCAGTCGCCGCCGGATGGAGCTCGCTCTTCAGGTGGCCAACGTCGAGGACGTCGCCGCCCGACTGACCGAGTGGCTCGACTTCAAATCACCCGAAGGGCTGATCGAGAAGGTGAAGATGATTCCCAAGCTCGCTGAGCTGGGTAAGTATTTTCCGCGCGAGGTCAAATCCGGTCCATGCCAGGAGGTCGTCAAACGTGAGGGAGAGTTCTCCCTCTTTGACCTTCCGATTCTCAAGTGCTGGGAGTCGGATGGTGGCCGCTTCATCACATTTCCCATGGTGTTTACCCGCAATCCGCGAACGGGAAAGCGCAATTGCGGGATGTATCGAATGCAGGTCTACGACGAGCAGACCACTGGAATGCACTGGCAGATCCACAAGCACGGAGCCGCGCATCATCGCGACGAGGAGCGCCGCGGCAGCACTCGAATGGAAGTCGCCGTCGCCATCGGCGCCGAGCCGATCACGAGTTTCGCTGCGACGCTGCCCCTTCCTGACGATCTCGATGAGATGATCTTTGCGAGCTTTATTCGCGAGAAGCCGATCGACATGGTGAAGTGCGTCTCCGTCGATCTTGAAGTTCCCGCAACCGCGGAGATTGTTCTCGAGGGGTATGTCAATCCAAGTGAATATCGAACCGAAGGCCCTTTTGGCGATCACACAGGCTTTTACACACTCGAGGAACCCTACCCGGTGTTCCACGTTACGGCGCTGACCCATCGACGAAATCCGATCTACCAGACAACGATCGTCGGCCGCCCGCCAATGGAGGACTGTTGGATCGGTTGGGCGATCACGCGCATCACATTGCCGGTACTCAAGCGCCAGTTTCCCGAGATCGTCGACATGAGCCTTCCCTTCGAAGGGGTCTTTCATAACCTCATGCTGGTCTCAATCCGGAAGCAGTATCCCGGGCACGCGCGAAAGATCATGAACGCAATTTGGGGACTCGGTCAGGCAATGTTTACGAAGTGCATCGTCATCGTCGATGCCGACGTCAATGTCCAGGATCCGAGCGAAGTGGTTTGGAAGGTCCTCAATAACATTGACCCTGAGCGGGATGTTCAGTTCATGATGGGTCCAGTCGACGTCCTCGACCATTCTTCCCGCGAGATGGGATTCGGGTCAAAGATGGGAATCGATGGAACCCGAAAATGGAAGAATGAAGGCTTCCACCGTCGCTGGCCAAACGAAAACAGCACAAGCCCTGAAATCAAGAAACTCGTTGACGAGAAATGGAAGAAGCTCGGCCTGTAAGCGAAAGAGAAGAGAGATAACGGAACAAACGGAAACAACGGAACAGACGGAGATGGAACAAGGCAGACCGTAACCATCTCCGTCTGTTCCGTTGTTTCCGTTTGTTCCGTTATCTCTCTT
>JANNRD010000707.1:0-15023 GCA_031401095.1 Acidobacteriota bacterium | reverse complement strand
GGACAGAGAAGAACAAGAGGGGTTGTAGAACACCCTCGCCTTTTCCATACCTCTCTGTGCTTTCTCTATGTCTCTGAGCCTCGGTGGTTGTGCCTCCCTCTTGCAATTAGTTAGTGTCTAATATACACTTCGCGACATAGTGTAGCCTTAACACTAAGTCACCTGATTGCGGCTTGGGCGTGGGGGCGATCGAGAGGGAGGCGGTGAGATGGAAGGTACTAAGAGAACCGCAGTAGCCTTGGAGCGAACGGAGCCACGATCGATCGGGGAGTACGTTGACCTTGGCGAGGCCGAGATCGAGGAGCGGATTCTGGTAGCGAAGAAAGCGCTTGGCGAGCGTCTTGTGATTCTCGGCCACCACTATCAGCGGGATGACGTTATCCGTCACGCGGATGTGACAGGGGACTCCTTCAAGCTGGCGCAGATGGCCTCGCGGCGGCCAGAGGCCGAGTACATAGTCTTCTGCGGTGTCCATTTCATGGCTGAATCGGCCGATGTTCTCAGTGCGCCACATCAGAAGGTAATTCTGCCGGATCTGGCGGCAGGCTGTTCAATGTCTGATATGGCGGGGATCGAGCAGGTGGAGACCGCCTGGGAGCAGCTGACGGAGATCGGTTTGCACTCGATCATGCCGATTACGTACATGAACTCGGCGGCCAACATCAAGGCGTTCTGCGGGCGCCGCGACGGCGTGGTCTGCACTTCCTCGAATGCCGCACCGCTTTTCCGCTGGGCCTATGCTCAACGTGAGCAGCTCTTCTTCTTTCCTGATGAGCACCTCGGAAGGAACACCGGTGTCAAGTACGGCATTCCTCTTGAGCAGATGGTGGTCTGGGACCCGCGCCTCGATTTTGGGGGGAATACACCTCAGGAACTTCGTCAGGCGCGACTGATTTTGTGGAAGGGGTTCTGTTCTGTGCATGGTCGCTTCCAGGAGAGGCATGTCGACCAGAGGCGGGCTGAGACTCCAGGGATCAAGATCATTGTTCATCCGGAATGCCGGTACGAAGTGGTGGCGAAGTCGGATCTCTTTGGATCGACCGAGAACATCATCAAGACGGTCCGCGAAGCACCGGCTGGGAGCAAATGGGCAATCGGCACGGAGCTCAATCTAGTCAATCGGCTTGCGACTCAACATCCGGACAAGTTTGTGACACTGCTCGCGCCGGATATGTGCATGTGTGCGACGATGTTTCGCATCGCACCGGAGAACCTGCTCTGGGCTCTCGAGAACCTCGTCGACGGTCACGTCGTCAATCAAATCAGGGTCGATGATGAGACGGCAAAGTGGGCCAAGCTGGCGTTGGATCGAATGTTGGCTATTCACTAGCGGAGGAAGAGAGAACAACTACAGAGAGGGAACAACCACAGAGACTCAGAGACACAGAGCCAGCACAGAGAAGAAATCGGAAGGGTGGAGGCTCTCCAACCCCTCTTGTTCCTCTCTGTGCTGGCTCTGTGTCTCTGAGTCTCTGTGGTTATGCCCCTCTGGTTGTGCCCCTCTGGTTGTGGTTGTTCCCTCTTCCTCCGCTATTCCAGCTTTCTTGTTCGCAGCCTCTCAGCAAAGAGCGCCGCCAGAATCAAGTCGACCACACCCGGCAGCGACGCCACGCCAGTGACCGCACCGTCGACAAAGCCCCACAATGAAATCAGTGCAAAGAGTGTCTTCGAGATGAGGCCGAGCCAGATGAACTGGCGAAAGCGCTGCGAGTCAATCGCGATCAACAGGTAGCCGATTCCCCAGGCCATCGCGCTTGAGGCAAGCGAACGAGCAAGCCATTTTGCCTGTGGGTCCGCGATTCCCAATCGGGCCAACTGCAGCTGAGGATCAATCAGCAAGACGGCCGCGCCGATCAGATTCCACGCGGAGGCTCCTCCAAAAAGAAGCCGATCGTAATTCAGAAAATAGTTCTTGCCTTGTACAGTCGACATCTGTTACAAAGTGGGCGCACATTTCGGCCACCTCATAGCCTAAGAATCAGCCATTAGGAGGAACTATGAGGAAGACAACCAGTAAAGCAGTTCTCGTCTTGAGCCAGTTGGTTTTGGTTGCAGTTTTGTCTCTTGCTGGGTCTCTTGCCGGGTCTCTGAGAGGCCCTGCACTTGCCGCCGAGGCTTCGGGACCAGCAAAGACCGACTCCGAGATTCAGCAGTGCATTTCGGAGCGTCTCGCCGCTTCACCGGCACTCAAGGATCAGGGACTAACTGCATCTGTCAGCAATGGCGTGGCCACTCTCAGTGGCACTGCTCGTAATCCGGGAAGCAAAGGCACCGCGACCCGACTCGCCAAGAAGTGCGGAGCGACAGGTGTGACCAACAACATCACTATCTCTCCGTCCTACAAACCGGTGAAGAAGCCGGTCTCAGAAAAGAAGGTCTAGAGCCTCAGTCTGCAGGGAGGGGCTACAAGCGTGTGGCCCCTCCTGCTAACTGACGATCGTCACTTTCGTCATGCGATCGCCAATGCGGAGTTGTCGAACAGCCTCGAGGCCTTCGACGACACGGCCGAAGACTGCGTAGTTGTCATCGAGGAATGAAGCTGGCCCGAGTGTAATGTAGAACTGCGAGCTCGCGCTGTCGGGGTGTTGTGACCTCGCCATGGCGACCGCGCCAGCCTCGCCGTGTTTCAGACCCGCGCTGACCTCGAGCTTAATCTTCTTCTCCGAGCCACCGGTGCCATTGCCATTCGGATCGCCACCCTGGACGACGAAGTTGGGTTCGACCCGATGAAACGTCAGCCCATCATAGAAGCCACGCTCGGCGAGTTCGATGAAATTGGCAGTTGTCAGAGGAGCCGCTCCCTCGTAGAGCAGGAACTTGATCGTTCCCTTGCCTGTCTCGATCACCGCGTGTCTCTCCAATCCAACCTCAGACATTATGATTAATCCCTTTCTTCAAGATGTGTTCCTCGATGGCGATGGCGACTCCATCCTCTGCATTCGACGCAGTCAATGCAAATCCCATCATCTTCAATTCGTCTTCGGCATTGGCCATGACGACGCCGACACCCGCTCGACGGAGCATGGTCAGATCGTTGTGATTGTCACCGATGGCCATGATCTGGGAATCCCCGATCCCGTATCTGACTGCGATCTGGCTGACGCTCTCGCCCTTGGACGCACCTGCGTTGATGGCATCGAGGATCGTCAGATCGACTGAACGGTATCGCGTCTTGAATAGCTGAAGCCGTCCGTCAAGTTCTCCCTCCAGATGGTCAGCAAACTCATCGAGCGGATCGCAGCGACCAGAAAACATGATCTGAATCGGGGCGTGGTCGAGGTATTCAAGCAGGTCATCAACTTCACGCACTGAATCCTGGTATCTATCCAGATACCGATGCAACGGGCCGTTCTCGGGTGAGATTCGCTCGATGACCATGACGCCAACGCCATGCGGATCATCGCAACAGATCATGTCGATCCCGTAGGCGCGACCGATGGTCACCACTTGACGCGCCGTCGTCATTTCAAGCGGATGAAAGCCAATCGTGTCGAGCGTCGAGACGTTCTTCGTCAAAGCCCCATTGTGCGAGACAAGCGGAACCTTGAGACCGAGATCCTCGACCACTGGCCGCGCCGAGCTAAACCGGCGACCAGTCACAAGCGCGACCAGAATCCCCCGGCGCTGCACCTCATCAAGCGCTTCCCGCGTTCGAGGCGTGACCTCGCCGCGGGGATTGAGCAGTGTCCCATCAATATCGAGAGCGAGGAGCCTGATTGACATGTCAGACAGTTCCGTCGTCCGTTCAGTCAGCTTCGCTGGTCAATTCGCGGTGCCCATCGCCTTCGCTGCGACCTCGATCTGCGCGCGGCGTGGAGCGCCCGGCTTGACCTCGAGCGGCAACTGAACGCGAACGCTATCGACCAGGCAAATCTTCTGCGTTTCATCATTGCAGAAATAGATGACAGCATCGATCGTCGCAATCGCGGAGCCCGCCACCGCCTCAACTGGAATCTCGATCGGGAATTTGGGTTCAGTGAAGTTGCGCGATTTCTCGACCGCAGTGATCTTCAGGGCCCTCTCGTCACTTGTCTGATAGGCAACAAAGAATGGCGCGCCCTGGTTGAACTTGAACCCTGCCGGCAGCGTAAACGAAATCGAGATCGTACCCGAACCTTCCCCTATCGATTGCTTCGGAGCAGCAACGATGCGGCCGCGGAATCTGCGCATCGAATGCGCCGTCAGCTTCGCGAGACCCTTCAGTTCAAGCGAGGAGACCTGCCCGCTCTTCAGGTCAATACGTCTGATGAGATGGTTGTTCGTGTCGGCAACAAAGAGAGCCTGTGAGGTCGCCGTGATCCCGCCCGGCTCGTTGAACTGCGCCTTCGAACGCTCGCCATCCCGCGTCCCGCGTTCGCGAACTCCTGCGAACGTTCTGCTCTCACGCTCCTTGATCTCGATCACCTTAATCTTGTGGTTATACGTGTCGGCAACGTAGAGCTTACCGTCCAGAAAGACAACGCCAAGCGGGTGCTGAAGGCGAACCGCGTCTCCGGCGCCGTCGACATCGCCGTAGTCAAAAAGACCCTGACCCACGATCGTGCTCACCATGTCACCCGGAGGCAGTGACGCCGCGCGGACCGAGCTGATCTCGCTGTCCGCGAAGAAAAGGCTCTTGCCATCGGTCGTGATTCCGCTCGGCTGCGCGAGCGCAGACCTGAGCAAGAGCCCGTCGGTGTGGTTTTCACGGCCGCTTCCGGCGTACGGTTTGGCCTCGCGTGTCACCGGATTAACGACCCACAATTGATGCGGACCAGCCATGGCGACATAGAGCATGCCTCCCTGGACCAGGGCGTCCCACGGAGAGTTGAGGGCGACCTCTCGGCCCTTCCCGGCGACATTGTGTTGCTGTGCCTGCGCGCCGGTTCCAACCAGAGTTTCGACCGTCCGGGTCTTGAGGTCGGCCCGGCGGATGAGATGGTTCTCGGTATCGCAAATGTAGAGGACCTCGCCGTCGAGCGCGACTCCCTGGGGATGGTTGAACTCAGCCTCCGAGAACGACCCGTCCCGGTTACCGCTTGCTCCGTCACCGACAACATCAATCACCGTTCCGTCGAGATCCGTGACGATGATCCGGTTGTGGTTCGTGTCGCTGATAAAGAGGCGTCCGCTCCGTTCATCGGCAAGCACTTTCCCAGGAAAACTGAGGAGGCTCGGTGGGGCGAGGGATTTCTCAAGCCGGTAACTATTTGGCTTCTCGTCCAGCTCCCCCTTTGCTTTGAAATAGGTCGCCATCCCGCCGATCGCCTCATCAAAGATGTCATAGATGCCTTCACCGGAGTGCTTGCCGACTATTTTGCCCTTTGGATTGATGAGCACGAGAGTCGGCCACGACTGGGCGGTGAACTGCTTCCAGATCTCGAAGTCGTGATCATTGACGACAGGGTGTTCGATCTCGTAGCGAAGGACGGCCTGTCTGATGCTTTCGGTTCCCTTCTCCGTGGTGAACTTTGCGGAATGGACCCCGATGACGACCAGCTCCTTCGAGTACTTGGCCTCGAGCCGTTTCAGATCCGGGATGATGTGCATGCAGTTGATGCAGCAATAGGTCCAGAAGTCGAGCAAGACGATCTTTCCGCGCAGTTCCTTGAGGCTGAGAGGGCGATCAGTGTTGAGCCACTCCATCCCGGCCGAGAACTCGGGAGCGTTGTACTCACCTTCAAAGAGGGCATTGCGTTCAGGCTTCATCACTTTTCCTGGCGGCGTTTGGCCAAGACCGCTCATGAGCACGGTTATCAGAATGAGTACTGTCAAGACTGGTGAAATTGGATGGCGTCTCGACATAGGACGATTATATGGCTTCTGCGTGATTTATGAAAATTGGGCGGGGCATGCGTGTCACTTTCAGAATTATTTGGCATAGTTCCGTCAACATTATTAGGCGCGTTTGCCCTTCTTGAGTGTTGGGACAGCGGGCCGTGCGAGGAGCCGACAGACGGTGGCCGGGTGGATTCTGAATAGACGGGCAGCATCAGCGGCGGTCTTGTCCCCCCTGGACACCATTCGCCTGATTTCGGCCTGTTGTTGAGGCGAGAGTTTCGGCCGGCGCCCGCCGATGCGTCCTTCCCGACGGGCGGAATCCAAACCCGCCTTCGTTCTTGCCCGGAGCATGGCCCGTTCAAACTCCGCGAACGCTCCAATCATCTGCATCATCATCCGACCTGCGGGTGTCGTGGTGTCGATCGCCTCGGTCAGGCTGCGGAAGCCAGCCTCGGCTTCGCTCAGCCGTTCCATAATCGTGAGGACGTCGCGCAGCGAGCGGGACAGCCGGTCGAGCTTCCATACCACGAGCACGTCTCCTTTGCGGAGTTGGTCGAGGATCCGGTGGAGTTCAGGCCGGTCCCACCGTCCCCCGGAAGCCTTCTCGCGATAAACCCGCTCACATCCGGCCGCCTTCAATGCTGCCACCTGCGTGGCGGTTTCCTGATCGTTGGTTGAGACTCTGGCGTAACCTATAAGCATTGCAATAATCTATTGCCATTACTTTACATTAAGCAATACCTTTTTGCAGTGCAGATATCCACAGAAACACCGGGTCACGTCATTCGTTGCAGAAACGAACGTTTGAGCAACGCCTCCACCCAGCTCGCTGGGTGCCGGACCTCTACGCTGGGCCTTAACGAGAATCTATCCGACGAAAAGCGGCGAATTGCTTCACATCTCAAAACAACGAGCATAGAATCCAGCCAATGGCTGAGGACGAAAGAGGCGGCATCGGAGAATGTGACTCGGCGCAGCCTCTTTTCATCTTTCCTTAGAAAGCGCATGATCCGTGCACCGAACTTGTTGGGTGTGCGCTAACACTCCAAACCCGTTGGCCAACAATCTAGCGAGGCTTCGCCTCAGACCGACCAGTTTTATGGGCTTCAAAACTTGATTCCAAAACTTGACTCATTTGCATCAAGTTTTGCCGCCCAAGCAATCTAGTGCGGTTACACAGGAGATTGTCGGCACGAGTAAAACCCTACCACGATTAGGCCCGCCATTCTGCTGTCTTGCATGGGTTTTAGCGTGCACGCACCATTTGTGTCGGCGATCTTGTAAAAACGTAGAAATTTGAACAGTCGCCGATTTCCCTGAACCCTTACCGGGGATCGACCCATCAAACACGCCTTGCCCTAAAGCGATGATGATGCAGGTTCGCATGCAAGACATATTCCTCAAATCCGGCGGTGTCCAGACGTGCGTTTCCTGATGAATGATCACCATGATCGTTGACAATTTGTCCTTGAGAGTAGAAATACGGTATGATACCTCCTCTGCAGCGTTATGCTTTATCGTCGCCCTTAGCAGATTCCCCTTCAGCTCTCATTCCTTTTTGCGTTAGCTGGCGAAAGGAGACTTCAATGCAGTTCCAACCATCGAACCGTGACAAATGGCCAGGAGTATGCGCAGCCCTCCTTGTTCTCCTCGTCGGTGTCTTGTTCCTGCCGGCACAACGGTCACAAGCTTTACGCAACACTCAGCAATCGGAGACCCAGTCCAAGCGAAAGATTTCTCTAGGATCAAAGCCCCCGAAAGAGGTTAAAATTATAGGCATTCGTCACACTGATGATGATGATTGGTACAACAAAGTCGAGTTTGAAATCCAAAATGAAGCGAAGAGTGACATCTGGTACCTCCAAGTTCGTATCTACCTACCTGAGTATGAGCGAAACAACGTTACGCCGGCATTTTACCTGCGGTTTGGTAACGATTCTCCACTCTCTGGAGGCATCGATAAACCTAATAAGCCCCTAATTCGCCCAGGGGAGAGATATTTGTTTCGAATTCCTTCGAAGCAGATTGAAAATTTCACAAAGAACTATTCACCAGATCGAGTCACGGTACCTCCCGTCGGGCGGCTAAGGTTTGAGCTCTACAAGATATACTTCACAGATGGGATGAATTTCATAGGTGGTAAGCGCGTCATAATAGGGCCGGACGGCGGCGCTTCACCGATTCAAATCTCTAAGTTTGGTGGTTCTTCGGAACGGCCAGCGCTCAAGCTGGATGCCTTCTATCCAAGCAGAGCCTTCTTCTCAGGCTCGTCTTTTTTTTTCGTAATGCGAGTCCCCGCCCCGGTGAGAACTGGGTTTTGGTGTGAGGGCACTACAGGGAACGCTGATTGCGGGAATAACCGTCTGAACCCAAATGATGCATTCTGTCAAGTGGGTCCAGACTTAGACTGTCCAACCTGCGAGGCTATCCCTAACACAAACCCCGTCTTGCGCAAGTGTTATGTCGACACCTTTTCACCCGAAATAAGTGGGCAACCTTGTACAACGGTGTCCTTTTCGGCTAGTCAGGAGTGTCCAAATATGACCTGCCAGGATGCTGTCCTCACCAATTGTAGTTGCCAACCACCAAACAAAAACCCCTATCTTCAATGTCAAATCGTTGGATTGGGAGAAAAGTGTGTTGAAATTGACCAATGCGGACAGGACGACAGTTATTGTCAAGGGAAGAGCGCAATGGCCGATTGCACCACTTGTTCTTCTGGGCTGCAGAGGATGTGGTGGACCTGCGTGGCCGGCAACTGCTCGGGTCCTCATACGGACTGTGGGTTGAATGAGTATCCTGAATGCGCAGCTAACCCTTCCGTGCCCTGTGGCAGTCTGGCTTGTAATTTTGATACTGATTGTGACTGGTGTTGGCCAGAGTGTGTGTGTTATGAAGGTATCTGTTCCTTATGTACCCCTATTGTTATTGATGTGAGTGGCAACGGATATGATCTCACTGATGCTGCAAACGGCGTATATTTTGATTTTAAAGGCAACGGTTCTCTTGTTCATACTGCGTGGACTGCAAGAGATTCAGACGATGCCTGGCTGGCCTTAGACCGCAATGGGAACGGGACTATTGATAACGCTAAAGAATTGTTTGGAAGTTTCACTCCACAGCCTACCCCTCCACTGGGCCAAAAGAAAAATGGCTTTCTTGCCTTGGCTGAATTCGACAGTCTTGCACACGGAGGTAACCGAGACGGGCAGATTGATGGGAGAGACTCGATCTTTTCCTTACTTCGGTTGTGGCAGGATGTGAATCATAACGGAATCTCTGAATCTGCGGAGTTACACAGTTTGTCTGATGCTGCCTTAGCGGTGATTGATCTGGACTACAAAGAATCCCGAAAAACAGATCAACATGGCAACAAATTTAAGTACCGGGCGAAAGTGAAAGATGTGCGAGGCGCCCAGCTCGGTAGATGGGCATGGGATGTCATCCTAACTCGATTGCCGTAGAAGACCCGCGGAAGGAATGTGGGGAAATTTCTTCACGGACTTTTGCGCAGCTAAGGATTACTCCTGTGTGGTCGCCCAGTGTAGAGCGATCGGTTGTCAGGCCTCGCCGATCACCAAGGTCTCCCGAGCCGTTTCGACCACCGCCTTGGTGATTTCGTGCAACCCGTTGACTTCGAGAATTCGCTCCATCTGCGTGAGGAGTCGATTCAGCAAGCGAAAGTTCCCGCTCGTGATTCTGATGATGGCCGCGACGACTTCTTCAACCCAAGGCTGTTGGGGCAGATTCACACCTGGCGGTGTCCAGCACTGCTCCAGTAGTTGACGAATCTGCGTCGAACTCAAAGGCCGAAACTCATGAACGAATCCGATGCGCGAGTAGAACTGCGGGTAGCGTGCCAGACGTTTTTCGAGCCCAGGCATTCCGATCAGAATCACTCCGATCTCTCCCTCATCGAATATGGCGCGGACCTGTTCGAGGCTGGCAATGCGGAGCCGGTCCGCCTCATCGACCAGAATTAGCGTTGTTGGATCGCGGAGTTGCACGTCCTTTACGATGTACTCTTTGGCAACCTCACCGTAGGTCGGAAGGAGTTCTGGGAATGGCGCGGACAGCCAATCGTGTTTGTAGAAAGCGGTTGTTTGATGATCTTCATCCCTCTGCCGAATGGATGCCAACCGTTCTTCCTTTTCCAGTCGCAATGGACGCCTGGCCAAATCCCGCAGTGTTTCGCGAGCACGCCTGATCTCGCTGTTGATCGAGCCTGGCGTGTTGACAACGGACGGTGTGTAAAAGACCGTGGCGAGTGTGGGATCTACGACTGGGCCACTGCTCCAGCGGTCAGTCGTCAGAACCATGTCCCATCGACTGTAGCTTCTCGCTGAAAGGGTCTTTCCGACTCCTGGCGCTCCGTAGCACAGCCCAATGTATCCATACCGGCGGCACGCATCGCAGAACTCCGTGAACCGACGGTGTTCAAGGGTCTCCACAACCGCTGATCGGCCACCACTACTATTCGTTGCGGTAGCGCTTGAGGGCCGCTCGTGGCTTTGTTGTTGGTTGATCTGTTGGTGTTCCTGGCTCATCTTTCCTCTCCGTGGTTTCCCCGCGCTTGAGTTCAAGCAGGGTATCCACGGCAGCTTGGCGATCGCGTAGGACCCCACGCAACTCCCGCCTTCTTCGGTTGCGGGCACGGAGAATTTCTCGGAGCGAAACGGTCTCTCCAGCCAGCTCAGCACAGACTGCTCGGCATAGAAACCGGTCTTTGTGGAAGACGCGGACTTCGGCAAGGTCGCGCGGATCGTACCGCAGCGTCACCGTTTCTCCAACGTATGCCGCAAGTGTCGTCGAGATGTAGCGGAGGCTTTGAAAGTGGATTCCATCGACGCGCACTTGGCGCGCCTTGGCCACCTGAATCAACAGCAGGTCCAATTGCTCCAGTGAATCGGGCATCCTTGGCAGGAAGCCTCTACCCTCCCAACGTTCTACGGGCGGCACTCCTGTTTCGGCGCAGTCGCGCCGATGGTATACGTCCAGAAGGAATATGCGGAACCGGGCATCGAACTCAGACAAGGAGAGCGTTGGCTTCCCGCGCACCGGGCCCCCCGCTGGGGCGTAGCCGTCCATCTCGCACAAGAACATCTGGTTCACGGTCAAGAAGAATCGTTCGATTCGGCCGCGGCCCCTGGGCTTGCCAGGAATCGAAAAGATCAACTGAATTTTGAGATCCGCGCCGACCTGCTCCAGATGGCGGGAGGTGAAGTCACTGCCGTTGTCCGTGTACAGAACATCAGGGATGCCGCAAACGATCCAGCGCGAATCTTCCTTACGCCAGATCGACTGGCGCAACGCCAAGGAGGTGTGCAGAGTGGAAGGGTCTGCGAACGAAAGGAAGTATCCGGCCACGGCGCGGCTGTAGTCGTCGATAACCGCCGTGAGCCAAGGCTTCGCCGCCTCCCCATCCGGGCGGACCAATAGGATGTCGAGCGGAGTGTGGTCGGCCTGCCAAATTGCGTTGGGCCCAGCAGCTTCGCGCCGATGAACCAATTCGAATATGTTGCCGTACGCCTTGGTGCCCTCATGAGCGAGAGTCACAAGGTCGGCAGGCAAACTTCGGACAATGTTGAAAACAGTCCCATAGCTTGGTGCCTTCTGTCCGAGATCCTGTGAGAGTTTCAGAGCTTGCCGGTACAGCGCTGCAATTGGCAGAGGCGGATTTTGTAGGGCCAAACCCTCAATAGCCTCTTTGAGCTTGGCCGAAACCGCGCGGCGCTCCCCCCGATCTGTGCGTTTCTTGCGGACCAGAGCTGCCAACCCGAACCGGCGATACTCCGCGACCAAGCGATGGGCCGTCCGATAGGGAATACCGGCGGCTTGCGCCACGGACGTTAGCGGCTCGTCCTTTTCAAGGTGCGGATGGAGCAACCGGAACCGCTCCATCGCCATTTTCCGAGCCTCTTCCCTCAATTGCGACTGCGAACCGCCTTCACCCCTCCAACAGCGAGCATCAACGCAACGAAGAGGTGCATGAGCCCACCCGAGGCGAAGTCAGACCAGTTGATTCCCAGGCTCGCGGCTCCAGTCCGCGGAGGCGTCGCAGGTCTCCGCGGCCGTGGTGGAACATCGTCCGTGACGGTGAAAAGCTGCCCAGCACGCAGATACATCTGCTGCAGTTCTTCGCGGTTGAATGGTCGCGATCCGCGCCGGTTAAAGACCGACAACTGATTGCCCGACTCATCCACCGCCCGATCTCGATCGATCCCTTTTGACAACGCCAGTGCGTCACCCTTGAGCGGGAACGTCGCGATCAATCGTGGCGTCGGCTTCGGCGAGAAGCCGTAGATCTCCGGATTCACATCAGGCGATAGCAATTGCAGCACCCGAAGACCGTTGTGCCCGTCCGCCAAATAAGCGAATAAGCTGTTGTTCGTCATCCCGATCTTGACGTCGTGCGTGTCATTGATCTTGCCTTCCGCATTGAACATCTGGTCGAGCTTTGGCTTCTCCGGCTTCTCGATATCAACGATGGCCAACCCGTTCTTGCCGGCGGCGACGTAGGCGTAGGTTCGAGCGAGATACAGATTGTGGCCGTCCTCGATCGGGACCGACGCTCCTTCAACCAGCTGCGCCTTTTCAGGAACAGTGATATCGACCACTTTCAAACCCGTTTCATCGACGACGAACGCATAACGAAACTGGACCGCGACGGCGTGCGCGTGTTTCAGATCCTTTACTTCAGCAGCGATCTTTGGTTTGAGAGGATCGTTGATGTCGAGAATCACCAGCCCACGATCACACGTCAGATAGGCATAAGTCCCGGCGATCGTCAGATTGCTTGCGCCATTGAGCAGCCCGTCCGGATTGAAGGTGAGCGCCCGCTTGAGAAAGTTATTCGTCGGGTTGCCGTCGAGGAGCGTCGCGACCATGACAAGGATCAGTCCTTCATACTTGTCGGTCACGTAAAGGTAGGCGTACATCGAGTGGATGCCCTGCTTGTCATCTCGATATTGCGCCTCCTCATTCTCGGGGCGGTGATTGCGCGTCGGATCGACTGCCGTCGTCGCGGGCGATGCGACAGCGGTGGCATACTTCGACTTAACATAGAAGCGCTGTCCCAGCGGCGAAACCGGCGCCGTTGTAATGCGCTCTGAGAATCCCTTGTTGTCGATATTCGCGATGTCGTAAATACGCAACCCGCCCGGGCCGTTCGCGACGTAGGCGTACTCGCCACGAATCTGGATGCTCAGCGCCTCGCCATTGGCCTGATGCTCGTAGGCCTCCTTCAACTCCATCCCGTCCTTGACGTGCTTCTGGTATTCCTTCGGATAGGCGAGCTGATGGAGACTCGAGCCGATGACAGCCTGCGGCTCATCGTGCTCCGTCACGGCGACCGCGTGGATGCCGTGTTTCCCTGCCGCAACCCACGCGTATCGGCCGATAAAGTTCACGAAATTTGTGCCCTGCATGAGCAACTGGGCCATCCAGGCATTGTTGTCGTTTGCCTTTGAGACGTGACAATCCGTGCACACCTTGGTTTCAGAGGTGCTCACTGTGTGCGGTACATATGTGCTGAATGCCTGGCCGCTGTATCCTTCGCTCGAAACCGTCTGTTGCTGTGAGTAAATCCATTCGCGATTCTGATTCTGAGAACTCACCAGAATTGCGCACGTCGAACGCGTCGGCGCGACGCGACGCCCCGTGACGGTGCCATCCTTTCCGAGCATGTAAATATCGTCACGCAACGTTTGGAAGTTGTATTGCGTCCAGTTGCGAAGGTTATCCTCACCCTCGTTGTGGAGCATTGGCTTCTGGTTGTTTGCTTTCATCGAGAGGTGGCAGCCGAAACAACTGGTCGTCCACGACGAGTGGCAGGTATAGCACGTCATCGAGCTATTCGAGTGCGCCAGTTTCTTTTCGTCGACTGCGGTCTCGCCCCACGTCTTGCCATCGCGCTGGACAGTCTTCGCCCAGGCCGAGGCATCGTTGAAGTCGCGTTTTCCGGGTGTCACGGTGTCAACGGTTTGAACGACGCGCCACCATTTCCCCGGTTCAACAAGTGAGTTCTGAATGATCTCACCCGCCTTGAACTCGAGTTCCTTGCCGGCCGAATCCTTCTTCTTGAGTGGCCGTTCAGCGGTCGCGACCTGGAACATTGCCACTGATCTTCCCCGCTCGTCGCGCGCTCGAATGCGCTTCAGATCGCGAGAGACTGTGATCTCTTTCCCCTTGAAACGAGCCGTTCCGGCGGACGGGCCCGAGACCAGAAGCGTCGCCGGCTTCTCGATGGTGCCGTGACAATCAATGCAGTCTATCTGAATCGCGGCTCGGGGTTCGTTGTAGAGATTGCCATTGCCGTGTACGTCCTGGCTGACATGGCAATCAGCGCAGTGCATTCCCGCCTTGGCATGGATGTCTTCGAGGTGAACGCCCTTCTTCAGGCGCTCTGGGTCCGTTGGCGGGATCTTTGTCCCGCGAGAGCTGAGCATATTGCCCTTGCGATCGGTTCGATAGACGTTCCGGAAGACCCACCCGTGGCCGTGAAAATCACCAAATTGTGTGCGCTTCGCCTTCGGGTTGACGTCGGTCCAAATGTTCCGCAGGAATTCGGGGTCTTGCCCCCACAGTCCGCGCAGAGCGGACGCCTCGGGGTTGCGCGTCTGAATTGCATCACGTTCTTCAGGTGAGAGGTCCGGCTGCTCCTTTGGATACATGAGATCGCCGTCGGTCTCATTGTCCCACCAGGTCATGCCGTAGTAGCTCGTCACCATGTTTCCTCCAGGGTGCAGGTGGCAGACCATGCACTGGCTCGAAGGCGGCCCGACCGTCATCTGATGCTTGATCGGGTGACCGGATTCATTCCTCGGAATCGTCTTATCCGCGGTCTGAGTGTGACCCTGATTGCCGAACTGGGCGAAGGGACCGGAGTGCTTCGGGTCGCGATCATTGGCGTAGACGACATGACAGGCGGTACACCCAGAAGCCCGGTAATCGCCGGGATTGTCATTTGTGCCGGGGAATGAGAGCAGCGGGTCCAACAGTCGCGTCTTCTGCAATCCAAGGAAGACCGGGTCCGTGCGCAGGCGTGTACCGAATCCGCGATCGCTCAACTTGACGTCCGGACGGCCCGCAACCTCAAAAATGTTCGGACTGGCGATGTCTGATGGCTGCCCTTTGGGCTCCCCACCTCGTTCGAAGACACGCAGCACATTGCCGATGATACAAGAGATCCGTGTACCGATAAAAGCCCCGACCGCAATCGCACTTGTACACTTTCTGATCTGAAATCGCACAGCGATTAACAT
>JANNRD010000706.1:0-16711 GCA_031401095.1 Acidobacteriota bacterium | reverse complement strand
CAAGCGTCGCCAGACCACGCGTCGCCTGAACACGCGTTGCCAGAACAGGCGTTGCCAGACCAGGCGTTGCCAGAACAGGCGTTGCCAGATCAGGCGTTGCCAGAGCAGGCGTTGCCAGAGCAGGCGACATCGGATGGCGAGTCAGCGACGACGCTCGAACGAGGCGAAGGGATGACGCTGCTCCCGCTTCTCGGACTCAAGCCGGAGGTCGCCGAGACATTCACGCGCGCGTTGCCGGGCCTTGCCTCGGCACCGGTGGTGGCGACCGTCGGGGCCGCGATGGAAATGATCCTCAGCGCAAACGGTAAAGCAGCTTCGTCGGTTTACCTGACCCGCGGCGGTGAGCGGATCGTTGGTGGCCGACTGGTATCCGGTGGCAACGCCACGGAAGGTGGCGCCGGCATTCTCGCTCTCCGACGCGAAATCGGTGAATTGAGGGAGGGTTTCGGCGGCCTGACTGCGAGCGTCGCTGCATCCGAAGCCGCACTGCAATCGATTGATGACGAAATCACACGGCTCGAAACGGATCGTCTCGACCTCGATACGTCCTTGAGATCAATCGAGAAGGAGATCGCGGTGCTGAGGGAGCAATGGCAGCAGTGCGAACGCGAACGACAGCGCATCGCGACACATCTGCGCGTTGTGGCCCAGGAAGCCGATCAGGTCGGGAATGAACTTGCCGAGTATCGCGGCAAGATGGAACAGGCGACAGTCGAAACCAATCAGGCGATTGAAGAACACGCGAGCGCCGAGCTGGATGTCGCGACAACTCAAACAGAGGTCGGCGAGTTGCGGCGCTTCGCAGAGGAGCGAGCTCAGGAGATCGCTGGGCAGCGGGCTGACTATGCTGCCGGCAACGAGCGACGGCGAGGACTGCGGAACGACCTCAATCGCCTCGAGAACGAATCGCGGGATCTTGAGGGCCGCCTAAATCGCAGTCGTCTCGAGACCATCGAAGCTGACGCGCTGATCAGGTCGTTGCAGGAAAATGAAGAGGCGACGAACGAGTCGATAGGACAACTGTCTGCCCAGCTCGAGGAGATCGGAGCGCAGCTCTCTGAGAGGACGCTCCGACTGAACGCGATCCGCGAGCGTCTCGAGACAATCGATGCGGATTTGAGAAAGGCGCGTGAGGACTCGACCCAGGCTCGTGAGGAACGCGCGCAACTTGAACTCGATCGCGTCCGTTTGTCCTCTGCCCTCGACCACATTTCGGAATCCTGCTACCACGAACTGGGCGAACGGATCACCGATGTCATCGAAAAGCTCGAAGACGCCCCAGCGCGTCAAGAGACCGGTGAAACCGGAAGGCCTTTCGCCTCAACTTCAGTGGACGAGGGCGACGATGGAGAACCCGGGGACGCCGCTGAGAACGATCTTGATATTTCCTTCTGGCAGGTTCCGGAGAACTTCGATCTCGCCGCAGCGAAGGCGAGACTCGATGAGTTGCGCGCCAAAATAGAGTCTCTCGGACCAATCAACATGATGGCGCTCGAGGAGCTGACTGAGGTCGAGGAACGGTTTGTCTTCCTCAGTGGTCAGAAGCTGGATATCGAGACGGCCGTCAGCGATACGCAGGCAGCAATCGCTGAAATCAGGCGCAGGTCGCGTGAGCGCTTCCAGGAGGCCTTTGCCGCGATCAATGCAAACTTCTCTGTCATGTTCCAGGAACTCTTTGGCGGCGGTCGCGGAGAGATGAGGCTGATCGACGAGAGCGATATTCTCGAGAGTGGCATAGAGATCATCGCCCAGCCACCCGGAAAGCGTCTCCAGAACGTTTTGTTGCTTTCGGGGGGAGAGAAGGCGATGGCAGCGATCGCCCTCGTTCTCGCCATCTTCAAGTACCGACCGAGCCCGTTTTGCATTCTCGACGAAGTGGACGCGCCGCTCGATGAGGTCAACATTGGCCGCTTTGCCGACAAGGTGACCGAGATGAGTCGCAACACTCAGTTCGTCATCATCACCCATAGCAAGCGCACCATGGAAGCCGCGCGAACACTCTACGGAGTGACCATGGAAGATCCCGGCGTATCGAAGCTGATCTCAGTTCGGCTGACCTGAGTTGTGGCGCAGCGAAATCAGACCCTTTGAACCACAAGGCGCTGAGACGCAAGGAAAGCACAGACAAGAACAAGGGGGTTGTCGGGCACACCCTTCCCACTTCTTCTCTGTGCTTTTCTCTGTGCTTCAGCAGTGATCGGCTTCAACCGAGTGATAGGCCTTTGGACAGCGGCTACTCAGTCCGGTGTTTCGTTCGATGATTTGAGAAAGCTGCCACCACCGAGAAGGTCATCGATCGCGCGCAATCGTATTCGTCTGACCATCGAAGTCACTCTCACGCCGGTATCGCGGTAATTGGACGGCAGCTCCCTGACAACGGAATCGAGTGTCATGTTGTGCTTGAATATCTGTTGCTCCACGGTCTTCAGACAGGAGTGGCGATCCCTTGATCGCTCACTGGTCGTGCGTCTCGCATAGGAGTCGGCATACGTCACCAGTTCAGCATAGAGATCGAGATTCTGCGCCGATTCGCGATACTGGCTGTCTCTCGCGAATTCCAGGGCCTGAGTCAGCCTCGCGACCGACACCTTGAAGGCTGCCTCAACATGAGATTTCGGCTTGCCCTCCCGGGCGATCTGGTGAGATTCTTCCTCGCTCAGGTCGGCAGGCAAACGGACACCCGGCTGCTGCGCCAAAGCGACTTCAAACGCAAGCAGCAGGACAAGCAGGGAAATCGGCCTCGACCTCGCCATGATTAACTCTCGACGCCGCCAGGAAGGGGAACGTTTAAGACGCTCCACGATAGCACTTCACCAGCAGGAAGCCAAAACTAATTCCACAACCACAACACCCTGCTACTGAGCCGACTTGCCAGTGACGCTGGCGATGACGATCTTGGTAGTAGCCTCGGCACCGTCCTCTTCGACGGTCACCATGCGCCAGCCTTGGGGTGCTTGAACCTGAAAGACCGCACTGCGTTTTCCATCGTTCGTGGTCTCGACCGTCCGCACACCCTTGCTCAGTTTCTCGCGGTAGAACGCGACCACCTCATCCATTCCATCCTCGGTCACAAAGACTGCCACGCCGATCCAGCCGCGCGTCTCTGCGCTGCCTCCCGAGATACTGACCGAGGATGTCCCGTCCTTCTGCGCCT
Source organism: Acidobacteriota bacterium (assembly GCA_031401095.1). GTDB lineage: Bacteria > Acidobacteriota > Blastocatellia > RBC074 > RBC074 > JANNRD01. The sequence goes on along the minus strand of JANNRD010000706.1, from coordinate 13,557 downwards.
CGGCACCCGGATAAATCGGCACACCCAACTCTTCTTCCGTGACGCCGGTGCCAGCCGATATCTTTGGGACGCCCGGGATATCGAGAACGACACTGGGTTTGCCATCCGTGCCCTCACTAACTTGAACCATGTTCCCAACCGCGCGTCGGAGCATGAAGGTCGCCGTCGCAACGGCTCCACCGATCAGAACAAGAAGGACGAGGAGAGTGATGAGGATCACTTTCAGCGTTTTCCCGGATCGCGGCGCAGGCGATCCATACGGAGACTGCCCGGGAGGCACACCTTGCTGCGCCGGAAAACTGCCCGGAAGACTGCTTTGATAACCTGCCGAGCCGCCAGCGTAGCCGGCCCCACCAGGATTTTGTCCGGAGTAAGACCCGATCGGATCCGCCTGAGAGCGCGGTGGAGTAGACTGAGCGGCGACAGCCCCGCACGACTGGCAGAACTTCCCTCCCGCCCGAACCTGGTTACCACACTGCGAGCAAAAACTTGTCATAATCGGCACTCAGACCTTCGCGTTCTCCGCTTGTTGTTCTGCGATGTCGCCAATCACCGGGACCTTAAACTTCTCGTTGTTGTAGGCCTTGATCATCGAGTAAATCCAGAGCGCCAGCCCGCCGAGCCAGAGACCAAGTTGCAACAGAGTGACAATAAAGCCGAGGCCCCATGGCAGGATCGCGTCAAGTATTGAGGTGACGATCCAAAGACCAATCCACGCGACATGCAAGAAGATCGACTGGAATGCATGAAACCGGACAAATTTATTCCGATTGTAGGGTTCGAGCACGAGAAAAAGGATCCCGGTCACCAACCCGGCAATGTAGCAGAGAAGACCCGCCACATTGGGCTGCATCCCAGTTGCGGAAGACGGCGGTGAATATTGCTGCTGTGGATAACTGGGCGGCGCCTGAGGTGCCCCTGGTGCTTGATAGGACGGTGGGTTCTGGAAGCTCGCGGGCGCGCTTCCTGCGGGTTGGGTCGGCGCGAGCTTTGTTCCACACTTGTTGCAGAATCTCGCCGATTCAGCAAGTGGGACGGCGCAACTGGGGCACAGTTTTGTCATTGGAAATGCTCCAGGATGTCGGAGTCAGCGGGGTGCCAAACACCACCGCGCTATGAGTGCTCTCTCGCGCGTTGATCCTAGTTGACGACAGTACGATTGTCAAAGAAGCTCGGGCCCTTGAAACGTTTCGGCCGCCGAGATTAGAGTGATTGCTCCGCGACAGTCAACTGATGCAATCGAGTACTGGGCGGCGAGGACAAACCTAGGATGAAGCGAGTCATTGCAGGCACGGCCGGGCATATCGACCACGGGAAGACGGCACTCGTCAAAGCGCTGACGGGTGTCGACGCGGACCGCCTCAAGGAGGAAAAGGAACGTGGGATCACGATCGACATCGGCTTCGCGGACCTCATCGTCGGTGAGACGCACATCGGCATCATTGACGTCCCCGGGCATGAGCGGTTTGTACGGAACATGCTGGCCGGCGTGCACGGCATCGACTTGCTCATGCTGATTGTGGCGGCAGATGAAGGCATCATGCCGCAGACCAGGGAGCACTTCGACATTTGCCGGTTACTCGAGATCAAATCGGGACTGATCGTCATGACCAAGATCGATCTCGCTGACGAAGAGCTGCGGCAGATTGTCGAAGCCGACATCGTCGATTTTGTCCGCGGCTCGTTTCTCGAAGGCGCTCCAATCCTCCCTGTCAGCTCACGCACTGGTCAGGGTATCGCCCAGCTGAAAGCAGTGCTCTCTGACCTCGCCCAGAAAGCCTCGACGCGAGACGAGAAAGCTGTGCCGCGTCTCCCAGTCGACCGCGTCTTCACCATCAAGGGCTTTGGAACAGTGGTTACCGGAACGCTCATCTCTGGCGCCATCGCGACAGGCGACGAAGTAGAACTCCTTCCCTCGGATGGAAAGCACGCGCGAATCCGTGGCCTTCAGGTTCACGGGAAGGTTGTCACCAAGGCCCGCGCCGGCGAGCGCACGGCGATTAACCTGCAGGGCCTGGAAGTCGAGGACATCGCGCGCGGCCAGGTCGTCGCGCCAGCGGGTCGATTCGTCCCAACGTCAATGATTAGCGTGAGCTTGCACCTGCTCTCATCCGCCCCTCGAAAATTGCGTTCGCGCGCCCGTCTTCGACTACACATCGGGACGGCCGAAGCCCTCGCACGGGTTGTGCTCATGGGACAGTCTGAGCTCGCCCCCGGTGGCAACTCGTTTGCCCAACTACGCCTCGAAGCTCCGGTATTGGCTATGCCCGGCGACCGATTCATCGTCAGATCCAACTCGCCTTCAATCACAATCGGTGGCGGGAGGGTCATCGACTCACATCCCGAGAAGCATCGGAGCAGAATCAATGCGACGATGCTGGGTGGGTTGGAGGCGTTGGCAAAGGCGGATGCCTCTGAGCGCATCGCGCTGCTCATTGAGATGTCGGGTGAGCGTGGGATGACGAACACCGAGATGGCAACTCGAAGCGGGTCGTCAGACCTGGTAATCTCCGCGGCCATTACGGCGCTGGTCGAAAAACGGAGGGCCTTCCTGGTCCAGCAACACCCAGTTCGCTTGTTGGCGAAGCGACCATTTGAGTCGCTCCGACATCGGACGAAGGAGATGATCAGGGATCATCATCAAAAGAGTCCTCTCGAAGCCGGCATCGGTCGCGAGGAACTGCGCGGACGGGTGTTCGCACACATCGACCCGGAGATTTTTCGTGCCGTTATCGCTGAGGCCGTCTCGCGCGGCGAGATCGCGGCAGAGAAGGATCTCATCCGACTTGCGACGCATCGTGTTGCGCTTGCTGCAAACGAGCTGGCGTTCAGAAATCATCTTGCAGACATTTACCTTCGCGCTGCGCTCCAGCCGATATCTCTTGACGAGACGATCGTCCAGACAATGCAGCAATTCGATATCGATAAGCAGCGGGCGAGGGTGTTCGCTCATATGCTCATGAGCAGTGGCGAGTTGATTCAGATCGCCGACTTCGTGTTTCACCGCGCTGCGATCGAGAAGCTTAAGGATTCACTGCGACGATTCAAGGCCGAGCACGGGCCAAGGTTCGACGTCGCCGCCTTCAAGGATATCAGCGGTGTCTCCCGCAAGTACGCAATTCCACTGCTGGAGTATCTCGACAGACAGAGAGTCACACGAAGGGTCGGGAACGAAAGAGAGATTCTGTAGTCGGATCTAGTGCCGTGCAGCGCAATTTGGCACATTACCCCGCGCGCGCACCCAACCTTTCCAAGTCCGCCGACAACCAGCTCTCGCGAAGACCGCGAGAGTTGCATTAGTCCGCGAGAATCTCGCGGATCGCGCCTACCAGGTGCTCGATCTCTTCGTCAGTATTGTAAAAGTGCGGTCCAACGCGAAGACCTGCGCCGGGGCGGAAATCGACAAGGACGTTGCGCGCCTCCAACGCTTTGACGACTGCATCCGCGCGAGGAACATCGAGAATCACCGAGCCCCCACGCTTCTCCGGCTCTCGTGGCGAGTTGATGCGCCACCCGGACTCGTCCGCCAGCTCAACCAACCGCGATGTCTGGCGCATCGATTTTGCCCGAATGCGATCAACCCCTATCTCATTAATCAGGTCGTAGCCGCTCTCAGCAGCATAGAGCGCTGGAATTCCCGGCGATCCGTGCAGAAAGCGATGGATGTCCGGGGCGTAATCAATCTCACCCGCCTCAAAAGCGAACGGTGTTCGGTGCGCCATCCACCCAGTGACCTTCGGCGAAAGACTGCTCACGTGCTTTGGAGCGACATAGAGGTATCCCGCGCCGGTCCCGCCGCAGAGCCATTTAACCGAGCCCCCAGTCGCGAAGTCGACCTCAAGGTCGGTGACATTGAACGGGACCGTGCCGGTTGACTGATAGCAGTCAAGGACAACAAGCGCTCCGACGGAATGCGCTTTGTCAACGATTGCTTTGACATCCTGAATGTATGCGGTCTTGAAAAGAACGTGCGAGATTGGCACCAGCAGCGTCTCTTCATCGATCGCGTCGATCATTCGTTCGGTATCGATGGTAATCCCATCGTCGCTGGCAACCTCGACCAGACGCGCCCCGGCGGCTTTGACGTGCGCTTCGTAGACGTACATGACTGACGGGAAGTTGAGCGCTTCGTAAACGATCTTGTTGCGTCGCTTGCCGAGATCGAAGCATGAAATGATGATCGACTGGCAGACTGAGACATTCTGATGCATGACAACGGAGCCGGGAGGAGCTCCGATCAGCGTGGCAATCTTGTTGCCCGTCGTCACCGGCATCTCCCACCATCCCTCTTCCCACGCGCGGATACCTCGTGTCGCCCAGGTCTCGGCGTATCCTGCCAGACGTTCGTAGACCGTGGCTGGCATTGCACCCAGCGAGTGGCTGATGAGGTAGACCGTGTCCCTTAAAATCGGGAAGTGATCTCGATATGAAAGAAGGTCATCGGACGCTTGCATGTTTGTTCCTGTTGCGGCCGCGTGCCGTCGTCTTGAGACAACTGGCGATGGCTTCTACTCAGTCAGCGTCGCTCGCGTCCGGACTTGATGGTCATGACAACTCCGTCTTGTAACATTCACCGGCCACGCCCAAAGAGCACCATGCGGATTGACTTGAGGATGATCCAGAGGTCGAACCAGAATGAGACGTTCTTGATATAGTAGAGGTCATACTGCAGTTTCTCCTGCGCGTCTTCGACAGTCGAGCCATAGCCGTACATGACCTGTGCCCAGCCGGTCAAACCTGGCTCAACGAGATGCCTCTGCAGATAGAAGGGTATCTGACGGCTGAGTTGGTCAACGAAAAACGGTCTCTCAGCCCGCGGCCCGACAAGGCTCATGTCACCACGGAGAATGTTAATGAACTGCGGTAACTCATCGATCCGCATCTTTCTCATGATGCCACCGACGCGAGTGATGCGTTCGTCATGCTCCATCGACCAGACCGGCCCGTCGGTCTCAGCATCAGCACGCATCGAGCGAAACTTGATGATCCGGAAGGTGCGACCGTTTTTTCCAACGCGGTCCTGGCGATAGAAGACGCGACCAGCCGAGTCGAGCTTGATGGCGATCGCGGCCATGATCCAGATTGGAGCGGTTAAGATTAGCCCGACGAGCGCTGCGACGATGCTGAACAAGCGACGCACTCCAAGCCAGATCACGCCACGTCTGGTGTTTCCCGAAAAGATGATCCAGCTTGGTCGGAGCATCTCGACCCCGACCTTACCGGTCAATCGCTCATAGAGCGATGTGCCTTCCTCGATCGCAACTCGACCCTGCAACCTCAACCGAAGAAGCTGATCGACGGGCAGATGACCGCGCCTGTCCTCGAGAGCGACAACGACCCGATCGATGCGCTCCTCTTCGACGATCCTGTCGAGGTCCTCAACCAGACCGACAACTCGCGGATTGACGATGCTCTCGCCGACAAGAGATGCGTCCTCGGCTACAAATCCGGCGACATGGTAGCCGAGGTCGCTCCGAGCGATCGCCTCCTGCGCAAGCTCTCGGGCGCGCGGCCCTGTACCGACAATAAGGATTCGCTCGCTCAGCCTCGGATGGCGAAGCAGCCAGTGGATCAGAACGCGCCAGCAAATCATGAGCGCGAGTGCGAGAGCCATCGCAAACAGCGGCACCCAGTTGCCGTACCGAACCACGCCAACTCCCTCGATCTCTCGCCGGTACCCGAGAAGCAGGGTCGGGCGAAGCAGGAAAATAGCTCCCAACGTCAGACACGCAAAGCCGACTGCCTGGAAAATGTGGGTCACGAGCTCACGACGCGAGCGAGGGGTGGTGATGTCGTAGAGATCGAAGATGTAGAAGATGAACTGGCAGACCAACGTCGTCAGCACGACCTTGTAGATACCACGCTGCTCGACAAGGATGAGATTGACAAGGGGCGCAAAGCGGAACTCGAGGCCGAGGAGAATGACCGAAACCAGGATCCCCGACTCGACCGCGGCAATAGTAAGTGTTTTCAGCCTGAAACCACGTCGCACCATGTGTCTCTCTGCGGGTTTGATTATATCTGTCGCCGGCCCCAAAGGTCGAGCCACACCGGACTGTCGCAGCGGGCCTGCTTGACGAACGAGGATACCTCAGAGCCCGGAGAAATGAACCACCCAGAGACACAGAGAAAGCACAGAGAAGAGCAAGAGTGGTTAAAAACACCTCTCCACCCTTCATACTTCTTCTCTGTGCTTTCTCTGTGTCTCTGAGTCTCTGTGGTTCATGTCTCTGGGTGGTTCATTTCTCCAGACTGTGAGGTACCCTCCTTTTTGGTGCGCCCTTGAGCGTCGCTTGCGACTGGATTAGGATTGCGCCGTCTTATCAGTTTGCCTGGCAGGCAGATTCGGTGCCCACAGAGGAAAGATGACCAACTCAATTTCGGTGCGTCAGATCAGCAAGAGTTTCGGCGACTTCGTCGCGGTCGAGAACCTGTCGTTTGAGATCAAGGAAGGAAGCATCTTTGGTCTGCTGGGACCGAATGGCGCCGGCAAGACGACAACGATTCGCATGCTCGTCAACATCACGATGCCCGATTCGGGTGAGGTCAGTCTTTTCGGCCGGCCAATGGATTCAAAACTTCAGGAGCGAGTCGGATATCTCCCGGAGGATCGGGGGCTCTACAAGAAAATGAAGGTTGGCGATCAGCTCTCGTTCTTCGCCAATCTCAAGGGGATGAGCGTCCCGGACGCACGGAAGAAGATCGACCAGTGGCTGGATCGGGTCGGAATGAAAGAATGGAAGAACAAGCGCTGGGATGAGCTTTCGAAGGGGATGCAGCAGAAGATTCAGTTCGTCTCGACGATCCTCCACGACCCCGACCTGGTGATTCTCGACGAGCCTTTCTCTGGTCTCGATCCGATCAACTCGAAGCTCTTGACGGAGATTGTCCAGGAGATGAAAGCTCGGAAAAAGACCATCATCTTTTCGACCCACCTCATGTCGCAAGCCGAGGAACTGTGTGACTCGATCTGTCTCATCAACCGGGGGCGCAAGTTACTCGAAGGCCCGTTGCGTGAGATCAAACGAAGCTTCGGACGACAGGCGATCGCGCTTGATGGCGAGGGCTTTGAACAACTGCTCGATGCTCACGACCTGATCAGCACAGTCGAGCGCTTCCCGGACCGCATCGAGGTCGTTCCAGCACCTGGCGTCGATGCGCAGACACTGCTTCGACGACTCGTCTCGGCTGGCGCGCAGCTTCGTCGCTTCGAGATCGTCGAGCCATCACTCAATGAGATATTCATCGAGAGCGTCGGCAGGATGGAAGAGACGCTCACAGATCGCGCGCGCCCGGTCTCTGCATGAAGCGGAAGTCAAAGGCAGAAATGATCCTCGAGATCTATGATCGCGAGGCAATGGGCGAGGTCACACCACGTGAGATCGCGATCATCAATCGCGGTCTGATTGAAGAGTTCGGCGAGGGAGGCGTCCTCGCGCCAGCCGAGATCGCCAGCATCCTGATCGACGAAGACCTGCCAGTACGGTTCGATCAGGTCTTCAACATGAGCTCACTCGACGATCGGTACGAGCAGCTCTTTTCAACCGCCATCGACCTCTCAAGTCTGACATCGGCCGAGGCCTCTTTGCGACGCGTCCAGACACTCTACGCCCAGCTGTTGCGCCAGGCGGACCGTCGAGGAACTCAGTACGCCCGTGCAGTTGCTCGAGAGGCAAAGGAGGCCGCGCGCCTGGCAGCGGACAACCCGCGGCTGGACGAGCGCGTCCGCCTGGAGCAGACAGAAATCGCTGAGTGGTTTACCATCTGGCTGCAGACTCCCCTGCTGCTTGATAGATGGCTCGAGTTGAGAAAGGCGTCAGCGGACTATCGCAGAACCTTCCTCGCGAGTCCCGACAAGAAGACCTGAAACGGCAGTCGCCGTCAATTTTGGCAAGATCGCGTGTGCATGACCCATCGAGGAGGCGATAGCGATGAATCGGAGAAGAATGCAAGGAGTCGTGTGGGCTCTCGGCCTCACCTGCACCGGGCTCACCCAAGCCGGACTGAGTCAGGGTACCCGCCGACCTGTCCCAGGGAAGGTCTCGACAGCCCGGTTGATCGCGGCAGAGAAAGGGACCGGCGACCTCGGAAACTGGCTCGCCCACGGACGCACTTTCAGTGAACAACGCTACAGCCCCCTTTCGCAGATCAACGAATCAAATGTCGCCCGACTCGGGCTGGCTTGGTCGTACAAACTCGATGTCGACCGCGGCACAGAAGCGTCACCGCTCATCGACAATGGCATCATGTTTACGACCGGCGCGTTTAGCATCGTCTATGCCCTCGATGCCCGAAGCGGCAAGTTGCTCTGGAAGTACGATCCCGGAGTTCCCCGGAACTACGCTTCCAAAGCCTGTTGCGACGCGGTCAACCGAGGAGTCGCATTATGGGAGGGCCGGGCTTACGTCGGCACGCTCGACGGTTACCTCGTCGCGCTGGATGCGTCATCGGGAAAGGTTGTCTGGCGGATCGACACACTCATCAGCCGTTCCCGCTCATACACGATCACGGGTGCACCGCGAATTGCCAATGGCCGGATAGTCATCGGGAATGGTGGAGCTGAGTTTGGTGTTCGCGGTTATGTCAGTTCTTATGACGCAAGGACCGGGCAGCTGGCGTGGCGTTTCTTTACCGTTCCTGGTGATCCCTCGAAGCCTTTTGAATCCGAAGCCATGCGAATGGCGGCGAAGACCTGGACTGGCGACCGCTGGTGGGTCTACGGCGGCGGGGGCACCGTTTGGGATTCGATGGCCTACGATCCGAACCTCAAGCTACTCTATATCGGAGTGGGCAATGGGTCCCCGTGGAATCGCAACTATCGCAGCCCGGGTGGTGGAGACAATCTCTTTCTCTCGTCCATTGTCGCTCTCAAGGCCGATACCGGCGAGTATGTGTGGCACTACCAGACGACGCCGGGCGACAGCTGGGACTTTACCGCAACCCAGCATCTGATCCTCGCTGATCTGACAATCCGGGGCCAGACGCGTCAAGTCATCCTTCAGGCGCCGAAGAATGGATTTTTTTATGTTCTCGACCGGCGCACGGGCGAGTTGCTGTCCGCGCAAAAATATGTTCAGGCGAACTGGGCAACGCATGTTGACATGAAGACAGGCCGCCCGGTGGAGGACCCTGCGGTCACTGACTTCTCGAGGGAGGCAAAACTGACCTGGCCAAGCCCGTACGGGGGGCACAACTGGCAGCCGATGGCGTTTCACCCGGGTACCGGGCTGGTCTACATTCCCGCTCAGGAGATGCCATTCGTGATGGCGTCGGACCCGCACTTCAAAGTCACCGAGAGCTTTAATACTGGCACCGTCGCGGCTGCAATTCCTGAGGACCGAGCCTCAGTTGAAGGACTGCTCGCGATGACAGGTGGCAAACTCCTCGCCTGGGATCCGGTCAATCAGCGCGAGGTGTGGCGCGCCGATCAGAGTCATCCCTTTAATGGTGGAATTCTCGCGACAGGGGGCAATCTCGTTTTTCAGGGCACTGCCGACGGATTGCTGGTTGCGTATTCGGCCGACAAAGGGGAGCCCTTGTGGCAAGTGAAGACTCAGACCGGGGTCATCGCACCACCCGTGACATTCACCGTCGACGGTGAACAGTATCTAAGCGTCATGGCAGGTTGGGGAGGCGCGCTCGGACTGATCGGAGGTGAGATCGCCAGGGCAGCCGGCGTTCAGTCGATCAGCCGCGTACTGACCTTCAGAATCGGCGGCAAGGCCACTCTGCCGCCACTCCCCGTCGAAGCCTCCTGGCCCGATCCTCCACCGCTCACCGCATCACCCGAAGTCGTCAATGCCGGTCGCGCGCTCTACCATCAGAAATGCATCTTCTGCCACGGAGCGGGTGCCGTCGGGGGTGGAGTGATCGCTGACCTGCGCAGGCTGGACGCTCAGAAGCACGCAACGTTTGATCGGACAGTTCGCGGAGGAATTCCACAAAAGGGCATGCCCGGCTTTGCCGATTCCCTCTCCGCCAATGATGTTCTTGCGATTCAAGCCTATCTCATCAAGCGCGCTCATGACGTCAGGGCGGAAGGCGTTTCACCCCGCAGGTAGCTCAGCCTGAGGTGGCAGGCTCCGCTCGATCTCGGCGGCCATGCTGGTCACCTCGTCGAGGCGGTAGATCAAAACATATCCCTCGCGATCAAGTCGTCGGCGCGTACTTTCGAACTCCTGGACCTGGCTCGTAATGGCCTGGGCGGGCACGAGCCGGCTCGATCGCGTCTGGTTGTTCGCGATCAGCGAGGCCAGACTAAGATCGAAGATGATCGCCACGGTCGGCAATCCAACGGCGCGCGCCATCCGCAAAAGGGGCCGTCGCGCCCGGTATTCGAGGTTGGTGGCATCAATGACTGTCAGGCGGCCGTAACCAAGCCGGGAGCGCGCGATGTGGCGCAGGAGCGAGAACGCCTCCGCCGAAACGTTTTGATTCGCCTCATCATCAATGATCATTGCGCGACACCGGTCGGAGGAAACCACCTCCGTCGGCCGAAAGTTTCTGTTGGCGAAGGTGCTCTTGCCGGCACCGGATGGACCGACGAGGAGGACAAGTGCGGGATCTGGGATCATCAGTCTGAGCAAAACGGGTCGCTCGGGGTGGGGGACCATTGAGTCCTCGCTAGCTCCTGATATTGAGTGCGGCCGCCCCGATGACGCCGGCTGCCGTTCCCAATCTGGCGTATGCAATCCTTGTTGGGCGTCCTTGAAACCTGCGGTCCAGTTGAGGGCCGAAAAGATCCCGCGACTGCGCGATCGAGCCTCCAACTACGATCAACTCGGGATCCAAGACAGAAATGAGGCATTCGCACGCGAAATGAAGATGCTCTGCAAATGCGCCCCAGGCGGCCCGTGCCGACTCATTTCCCTCGCGAGCGAGTTCGCTGATCAGCGCCCCGTCGACCAGTGCTATTCCTTCCGGAAGGCGACCTCCCGCAGCCAGATATGAGCGCACCACGCCAGGTCCCGAGAGAAAGTGCTCGAGATGGAATCCGCGCAAGGGAATGCGATAGACTTCACCTGCCGCTGAGTTTGCCCCACGATAAATCTCTCCGCCGATGATGACGCCACAACCGACGCCAGTTCCAAGGGTCAGGCCGCACATCGAGCGCGAGCCCCGCCCCGCGCCATATCTCGCTTCTGCCAGAGCAAAGCAGCGCGCATCATTTTCAACCGCGATGGGAATATCGAGGGCGAGGCTGGCGAGAGCTCTCAGGTTCGCTCCATTTAGCAGTGGCAGGTTGTCCGACTGTGTGATGGTCTGCTCGACGATGACACCCGGTGTGCCAACACCGAGAGCGACGACTTCCATCCCTTCAGATGTGAGCTGCAATTCGCGGCCCAGGCGACCGACCTCCCTCGTGAAATCCTGAGGTCTGAACTCGCGCCCAGTGGCAACACTGAGAACCTCTGACGCGAGGTCACCGCGCTCATTGACGACGGCCATGCGCAACTGAGTCCCACCGAGGTCCACCCCGAGATAAAAGGGTTGATTCATATGGTTGAGTGTTTGAGCCAGATGTCAGCGGCGCTCGGGCGCGGTCGCCTGGATCGACGGCCCTTCCGGCTCTGCAATATCCGCGGGCCCCGCGACCCCGGCAGACGTCGAGGACGAGTCGGCCACTCGACCCTCGCGGACTTCACCGCTCGGAGGATTGAAACCGGGATAGCTGATTCGATGATGATACATGCCTTCAAGCGCGCTGATCAGACTCTCACGAATGAGCGCGATTTCGCGGAAGGTGATGTCGCACTCATCAAGCTGTCCATCGGCCATGACACTGTCGACGATCTTGCAGACGATCGCGCGGATATTCTCCGGAGTTGGATCTTCGAGCGAGCGGACCGCTGCCTCCGACCCGTCACAGAACATGAGAATAACCGCCTCCTTCGATTGCGGCTTGGGGCCGGGATAGCGAAAGTCCTCAATATCAACCTCTTCTCCCAATGCCTCCGCTTGCGATTTTGCCTTGTGATAAAAATAGGCGAGAACACGAGTTCCGTGATGCTGAGGAATGAAATCAACGATCTGCTGCGGCAGATTAGCCTCCCCCGCCATCTGCAGCCCGCGGCGCACATGTCCGGTGATGATTCGCACGCTATCACGCGGGGAAACTCGGTCGTGAGGGTTCGCCGCGCCCTGCTGGTTCTCGATGTACATCTTCGGCGCAGCCAGCTTGCCAATATCGTGATAGAGACAGCCCACTCTGGCCAATAGCGCATTCGCTCCAATGGCCTTTGCCGCTGCCTCTGCCAGCGAACCGACGACAAACGAATGATGATTCGTCCCCGGTGTCTCAATGGCGAGCTGGCGTAAGAGAGGCAGCTCAGCGTTAGACAATTCCAGCAGCTTGATATCGGTCAGGATGCCGAAGAACGATTCGTAGATCGGGATCCCAAAGCTCGCAACGGCCGCCGTCACCAAACCACCGGCCGCTCCAGCGAGACCAATCTCGAGCGCCGCCTGCCAGGAGATCTCATAGTCGGTCGCAAGCAGCGCCGAAACGCCGACGATGACATTGACACCCGTCACCGCGAGGCTGGCAAGGGTCAGCGCATTGCGCGTCCGGTAACGCTGAACACTGAAGACCGCGGTCATGCATCCCGCCACCGCGTAGCCGGACATGATAATTCCAAGCGGCGACAGCAACCCCGATAGGAGGGATGTCAGGAGCGCAACCACCAGACCGAGTCGACTGCCCACCAGAATCGAGACCAGTAGTGAGGCTGCCGCAAAAGGGATCGCGAATTGAAAGATCAGCCCGTCACCAAACCAGTTGGTCTCTGGCCGTGTACTGAGGACGGCCGCGCTAAACATTCCGACCCGAACGAGAACCATCTGGATCGCGACTGCTGTCGCGGCAACCCAATAGGCTCGGCGTTGACTGAGACGGATGCTGGTCTCGTTCATTGCTGTGCGGTAAAGCGCCACGAAGACGAGAGTGACCAGGACGAGCAGACCGACAAGTCGTCGAGGCTGGCGTTGAGAGAGGTGGTGGCGCCGCAGCGCTTGCAGAACGGGGACCATCTCGTCGGTAACTACTTCACCTGCCCGGAACATGACACGTTTACTGGTGGCGGCCAGCTCGGTCTTGAGGTCGGCGGAGCCCGGTGTTTCTGTTACTTGCAGGTCACCGCGAACCAATTCCAGGTCGAGAGGGACAATAATATCCTCCCTCACCACATCACCCTCGCGGTATTGCGGCATGGAAACAAGCCTGAACTGCGAAACCAGGATTGTCGTCGCGAGAATGAGAAGTGTTGAGCCGAGATAAAGGCGAACTGCCGGCGGGATGAAGTTGGTGAGTTGCGAGATTCGCTCTACCGCTGACTGCGGCAACCGCCCGAGGCGCGCGATCCACAACCGTTTCCTGTGCTTGTTCATGTGCCAATCGGGTGGTGACGTAAGATCGGAGACAACAATCACCACTCGAACGAAGGGTGGATTATAGCATAGGCGCGCCAGTGCGCCAGTAGCAAGCCAAACGCATCTCCCGGCGAGGGTGTAAATAATTTTGTGTAAACGGTCATCAAGGCAATAGACTTTGAAGTGGAA
>JANNRD010000705.1:0-8936 GCA_031401095.1 Acidobacteriota bacterium | reverse complement strand
TCGAGGTCATCGATCGCGCGCTCCATTTTGCGCCATCTGGTCTTGCCGCGAGTCTCATGGTTGGCGGGCCACTCGTGACATATCTTTCCAGATTGGCAATGCTCGTGCTTTGGAGCGCTCTGCTGCTCGGCCTGGTCGGATGGCTCGAGCAAAAGCGAGCGTCGCGACCTTCGTCCCCGGTTTCGTTGATTGGCAGTCACGACTTCGACAGTCCATACGATCGCGTTGCGAGTCTCTTTGGCGAGGCTTCCGGCCCGCTTGTGGGCAAGGCGCTACGCTACTATCTGCGCTCAAACCGTGTTCGGTTGGGCCTTGCGACAGCACCGATCTTCGCGTTCATCGGCAAGCTGATGTCGCAGAACAGCGGTCCTCTGGGCGGGGTCGAGTTCTACTTCACGCTCGCTTTCTTCTCGTTTCTTGGTTTTAGCGGCCCGAGCTCGATCGCCCTCAACCAGTTTGGGTCCGACGGGACTGGGGTACGCCGGTATGCGATGTTGCCAATCCGCTTTGCCGCTCCGGTTCGTGCGGGCAGCCTGGCTGCGATGCTTCTTGGTGCGTTGGTGCTTGTGCCGACGCTCGCGCTTTGGGCACTGGTGACTGAGATGAATGTAGACTGGAGGATGATCGCCATGCTTCTTGGGAGCAGCCTTGGCGGTCTTTTTCTCTTCAACGGCCTGGCGATGTGGACGACTGTGCTTTCGGCCAAGAGGGTTGATTTCTCAAGCATGCTCAACAACCGGTTGCCGCTCGGAGGGAACCTTGTCGTTGGAGGAGGGTTGATTCTCGTTGTTGCTCTCCACTTTCTGCTCATGCAGCTCGAACTGCAGACCGTGCTCACACTTTGGTGGGCGCCGCTCGTATTTGCCGGCATCGGTTTGATCTTCTATCTACTCTGTTGGTGGGGTATTGACGAAGTAGCTGAGGCGCGTCGGGACCGGGTCATTGACGTAGTCGCGAGTTGAACGAATGAGCGAAACTAATCCGATGGCGATCAGTGTTGAAGGGTTGACGAAGATTTATGGAGACCTCGTCGCGGTGGATGACCTTTCATTCGAGGTGCCGGCAGGGCGCTTGTTCGGGTTCCTCGGTCCGAACGGAGCCGGAAAGAGCACGACTATTGGTTGCCTGACGGGTCTTATCGATCCGAACGGCGGAAGGATCGAATTGCTCGGCAAGCCTCTGACATCGGATGCGACGGGGATCAAGCGCAGTATCGGTATCATGCCTGAAGGCCTGGCGCTCTTTGATCAGCTTTACGCGCACGAGTTCCTCGCATTCAATGCCAGAATGATGGGTTTGGACGAGACGACAGTACGAGAGCGAGTGGAAGAGCTGATCGGCGTGCTTGACCTCGCGGCAACGCGCAAGAAGCGCCTCGCCGATTTCAGTACTGGCATGCGCAAGAAGGTGGCGTTTGCCGCCGCAATCATCCATCGGCCGGAGATACTGTTCCTTGATGAACCGTTTGAGAGCATTGATCCGGCCGGCGTCGCGATGCTCAAGGATTGGCTGCGTCAGTACGTTGCCGGTGGAAGGACGGTGTTCATGACATCCCATGTTCTCGAAACAGTCGAGCGCTTATGTGACGATGTCGCGATCATCAAAGAGGGACGCATGGCCTGGCGCGGTGAGGTTGGTCAGCTGGCAGGTGGTGGCAGAGTATCGTACGATGGGTACGAATTCTCGACGCTCGAGGCTCTCTTTCTGCATCTCGTCGGAGAGCGGGGCGGGCACCTGACCTGGCTCTGAGATTGGCGTCGACTCGAGAGAAAGGAAGCAAACGGATGTATTGCCCAAATTGCGCGGCACCGATCGAAGGAGTGAAGTTCTGTCGCGGTTGCGGCACCAATGTCGCGCTCGTCCCACAGGCCATCTCCGGTCAATTGACTGAGACGACGGAGGTGCCTGCCCAGCGGCGCCGCGGGAGGCAGGCGTCGATGGAGAGAGCCGCCAGCAGTTTCTTTACTGGAATCGGCTTCGTTCTCGTCGCACTGGCGATCGCCCGGTTCATGCCGGGAGGGTCAGTGTGGTGGTTTTGGATGCTTATTCCCGGCTTCGCGTGTATCGGGTCCGGCGTTGGTCAGTATCTCAAGGTGACGTCCGAACGGCAACAAGTGACTCCTCAGATCAGGTTTGTACCCGCACCAGTCGTTCCCAATACGCCCTCAGAGTTGGAGGCTCCCAAGACTCCGACAACCTCGAATCTCGGGGAAAAGGGGAGCGTCACCGAAGAAACGACTCGGCACTTGAGTTGAGTTGGCAAGGACAACAAGGACAACAGAAACGTAAGGCGCGGTGTCGTCCTTGCCTTCGGTTCCTGTGTCACCCCTGTGTTAAGATTTCTTTCTGAGTCGGGCCACCCAGATTAAGCACGGCGCATGCGGATTTGCATTCTTGGCAGCGGCAGTTCCGGCAACGCGACGTTGGTCGTCGCGGGTGAGACACGCGTCCTCATTGACTGCGGTCTCAGCGGACGCGAGACCGTCCGGCGAATCCAGCAAGTCGGCGAGGACCCGTCAAAGCTCACGGCAGTCGTCGTTACCCACGAGCACGGCGATCATTCCCGGGGCCTGGGAGCAGTCACCAGACTCCTTCGCGTACCAGCCTACATCTCGACCGCAACGCTCGCTGCCTGCGACCTTGGTGAACGCTCTGCAGTGATCGAGCGAGGACATGCGATCTCGTCGTCCGAGGAATTTGAGATCGGCGAGTTGCGATTCCACCCATTCTCGATCCCACACGACGCCGTCGATCCTTTCGCCTTCACTGTCGAGTCTCGTGGCGCCAAGCTGGGAATGGCGGTTGACCTGGGCTACATCAATAGCCTCGCCGCCGACCGCTTCCGTGGGAGCGATGCCCTGATCATCGAAGCCAACCATGAGGTCGAGATGCTTCGCGCCTGCACCTTCTATCCCTGGGCGCTCAAGCAGCGTATTCTCGGTCGTCATGGCCACACCTCGAACGATGAGATGGCGCGCTTTCTCCGTGAGGATTTTGACGGGCGCGCTGAGCACATCGTCCTCGCGCATCTCTCGCAGAACAGTAATCATCCTGAGGTCGCACGTTTGGCCGCGGTCCAGGCGCTCGACAGTCGCGGCCCGCTTTTTCTCCGCGACTTCGAGCGAAGAGTTCGGATTGCGCGGTATGATGGTCCAAGCAATTGGATAGAGTTATGAGTGCCTCGTCGAAGAATCTGACGGTTGTGCTCCTTGCGGTTTGCTCGCTGACGCTTGTCGTGCAAGCGCAGTCCGGCCGCAAAGTGCCAAAGCCAGAGAGCTCCATCCTGCGGATTGAAACGCGTGAGGTTCTGCTGCCGATCAATGCCTATGACGCTGAAGGACGTAACGTCACTGATCTGACACCGAAGGATTTCATCGTCGTCGAAAACGGCGAGGCGCGCGTCATCACCGCGCTGCGCCGTGAACCGGCGAGCATCGTCCTCGTCCTCGATCTTTCAAACGAGATCGGCACCTTCAAGAATGGTGCGTCCGCTCGCTACCTAAGACGCGACCCGAAGGACGCGTCAAATCAAGATGCTCCAGTATGGGCGAAGAAGTACGAGGTTGTTCCACGTCCTGCGGCGCGCGAATTCGCTGACAACTTCATCAGGAATCTCGGCGACGGGGATCAGATCGCGATCGTTCAATACTCCGACCGCGTGCAACTTGTCCAGGACTGGACTCTCGACCGGGCAAAGGCACTCGACTCGCTCCAGTCGAGGTATCGCGTTGGACTCAAGTCTCGGTATCACGATGCACTCGCGATGGCAGCCGCAAAGCTTGGCGAGCGGTCAGGTCGGCGCGTCCTCGTGCTCCTCAGCGATGGGCTCGATAGCGCCAGCCGCGCTTCACACCACCAGGCTGTCGCGGCGATTGAACAGACGGGCGCTTCGGTCTTTGTCGTCGGCTGGGACGAGGTCCTGAAGCTTGAGATTACCGGTGCAATATCGTGGATGGGGGCGCACGAGAAACAGAGCAGCGCTCTCGGGAAACGGATGGTCGAGTTGAAGCGCTTTCTCTATGGCCTGGATTCGGCGGCCTATGAACTGCGCGACCTGGCCGAGAAGAGTGGCGGTGAGATGTTGTCTCCCGCCGACTTTGATCAGCTGGTCGGGAGAGTGCCGCAAGAACTTCACCGAGAGTTGGGCGCGCAGTACAGCCTCGCATTTGTGACGGAGCGCGGTCCCAACATGGAACCTGAACGAAACGTCGAGGTGATTCCGGCCCGCCCTGGCCTCAGCGTCAGAGCCAGACACAGATACTATGTTGGAGATGAGAATACGCGTAAGTGAATGACGCAGAGAGTCAACTGAAGAAGGCCTATTGGCGCGGGTTTGTCGGCCTCGTCGCAGCTGCGATCGTCTGGACCGCGGCTTACTTTGTTGCTCGGAGACAGGGCTGGCCCGAAGCAAGCCTGTTGATTCCGGCGAGCGCCGCGGCTCTCAGCGCACTCTGTTACTGGCGCTACCGGCAAATGCGCTGAAAGGCGATCGAACGGCGGCGACGCTGCCGCCCTCAAGTCGCCCTGAGCTAAAGATATGATATCGAGATACACGCTGCCCGAGATGGGCGCCATCTGGACCGAAGAGAATCGGTATCGCAAGTGGCTGGATGTCGAGATAGCGGCATGTCAGGCCAATGCCGAAGCCGGTGCCATTCCCGTAGCAGCGGTCGAAGTCATTCGCCGCTCAGCCGCCTTTTCGGTTGAACGCATCCACGAGCTCGAAAAGATTACCGATCACGACGTCATCGCCTTTACCACGAATCTGGCTGAGAACATTGGGCCGGAAGCGCGCTGGGTGCACTATGGCCTGACCTCTTCTGATGTCGTCGACACGGCAAACGGATTGCTCTTGCGCGAGACCGGTGACCTGATCATCACCCGCCTGCAAACATTGAGTGACGTGCTCAGGGGTCGCGCCTACGAGTTCAAAGGGACTCCAATGGTCGGCCGCACACACGGCGTCCATGCTGAGCCGACGACACTCGGTCTGACATTTGCTCTGTGGTATGAGGAGAATCGCCGCAATATTGACCGTCTGACGCGGGCGCGTGAGGGAGTCAGTTACGGCAAGTTGTCCGGAGCGGTCGGGACATTTGCTCATCTCGACCCCGAGATCGAGGAACGAGTCTGTTTTTTGCTTGGACTCAAACCCGCGAGTATCTCGACACAGGTCATTCAGCGGGATCGGTATGCCGAGTTCGTCACTGTCCTCGCGATCATCGCATCTTCGTTAGAGAAGATCGCGCTCCAGGTGCGCCACTGGCAGCGAACTGAAGTTCGCGAAGCGCACGAGTACTTTCGACCTGGACAGAAGGGCTCGTCAGCGATGCCGCACAAACGCAACCCAATTCTCTCGGAGCGCATTTGCGGGATGGCAAGGCTCATTCGCGGTTACGCCGTTTGCGCGCTTGAAAACAACGCACTTTGGCACGAGCGCGACATTTCTCACTCATCGGCCGAACGGGTGATACTCCCCGACGCATCGATCGCGGTCGATTACATGCTGGTCAAGACTGCATCGCTGCTCGAGAAGCTTGTCGTCAACAAGCCGCGCATGCTCGAAAATCTTAATCTCACTCGTGGTCTGGTCTTTTCGGGGCAGTTGCTGCTTGAGCTGGCAAAGGCCGGTGTCGCCCGCGAGGAGGCTTACGCCTGGGTGCAGCGGTGCGCCCTCCGCGCGTGGGATGAAGACCTTGATTTCCGTCTGCTGGTTGGCGAGGATGCTGAGATCGCCACGGTACTTGGCAAGGCGGAGATTGATCAAGCATTTGATCTCGCAGCTCTGTTGAAGAATGTCGATCGGATTTTCGAACGGGTCTTTGGAAGGAGAAAATAGGGAGATGCTCGCAAAGGTCTTTGTCACGCTCAAGAAAGGCGTTCTCGATCCTCAGGGCAGGGCAATCCATCACGCCGCAACGACCATCGGCTACAATGGATTTGCCGATGTCCGACAAGGGAAGTATTTCGAGATCTCGCTCGACTCCAACCTCGAGACTGGTGCTGCTCGCGCTGAAGTCGAAAAGTTTGCGCACGACGTTCTGTCGAACCCTGTCATCGAAGACTATCAGGTCGAACTCGTCCCGTAGCAGATCTGAGTTTGCTTCAAGGAGGGGCCTTCTTTGAAGCGGTCCAAGCGTGCGGTGGTTCTGTTGGGACTGTTGTTGTTGAGCCAGCTAGTCCGACCATGCTCGAAGAGATGAGCGAAGAGGTCGGCGACGGGGAGAGGGGCACCGTTGACAAGTGCTCATAAGGGACAGCTGGGACAAGAAATCGGTTTTTGCTCTTGTCCCCGTTGTCCTTTGTCCTATTGGGCGTGCGCCGGATGAGAAGCCTTGTAGCGTAGTCCAATCGATGCAGTTGCGGCGGTCAACAGCAGGCGGCGCCGGTTGATCGGGTTGATGCCTTCAGGATAGTAGGTCAGCTGATAGCGGTTGTTGCGCAGCTCATCGCAGAGTTCTTTAACCGCCTGCTTGATGTCGCCTTCGATCGGAAACGACTTCCCACCGGTTCCGGCGGTCAATTGTTCAATCGCTTCTGCCGCCTTTGGAGAATCCTTTCGCAGAGCGCCGCGGGTACGATCGCGAGCCTGGATCGCGTAGACGGTAATATTCTCGTCCTGTAGCGTTCCGAGCACCTGTTCGAACTTGATCTGACTGCCGCGGTCGAGGCCATCACCGACAATGACGATGACGCGCTTGGAGTAGCCAACCGACGGTCGCAGGACGTCTTCCATGACCACATTGAGGGCATCAAACAAACGCGGCGAGTCACTCTTGCGGAGCAAGGCAAGAGTGTTTTGAAGGTCCTTTGGATCGTCGGTGAATTCGGTAATGATCTCGGGCTTAAGGTCGTAGCCGATGACCATCACCTTGTCTCCCTCGTAAATCTCGGGAGCAAACGCGGCAGGCACCGAGGCCAGCTTGTCGACGTCGACCTGAAGAGTGGCTGAGTTGTCGAGGAGGACGACGATGCGCGCTGGCGTTTGGTCAGGCACGAAGGCCTCTATCTTCTGGACAACCCCACCATCGTAGAGCTCGAGCTCAAACTTCCCAATGACCTGCGACGTGTCATCACTGAGGCTGTTGGCGAGCAACCGACGCGGCTTGTTGGGATCATCCAGCCGCTGCGCAATGACATTGACGACGGCCGAGCGTCGACTCGATGTCGTCGAGCGGCCTGACTGCGCAAACGCAATGGCAAGGAATGAAGCGAAGACCAGACAAGCAAGGATCAACGGGAAGAATGGCCCCGATCGCCGCCTGAAACTTGCTCGATTCATGAATCTCACCAATCAGCGCTCGCGCCCACAGCTTTAGTCACCAGACTTCGTCGTCGATCCTGCGCTTCCGGACGTCGAACTTGCGGTCGCTTCCTTCTTGGTGGGCTTATCCGGCTTGTCTGACCTGTCGGGCTTGGCGGGCTTGTCGGAACTCTCCGCCTTCTCCGCCTTCTCGGCCCCCGTAGCCCCCGTGGTCTTGATCGAATCTGTCTTTACTGGGGCGTCAGTCTTCTCTTTTGCCCCGCCCTTACCATAATCACTGACATACCAGCCCGAACCCTTCAAGTGAAAGCTCGTCTGCGAGATGACCTTCTCGAGCCGTCCGCGGCATTCCCGGCAGCGGCTCAAGGGCTTGTCTGACATCTTCTGTATGATTTCGAGATGATGACCGCACTTCTTGCAGACATACTCGTAGATCGGCATAACTGACTTCTCCCACCTCCCGCAAAACGGAGGCTAGACACTGGTATCACTATGAATTTAGCATAAGCCCGGAAGCGACGGTAGTGGGCGGCCCTTTCGGTTGCGTAAGCGGAAGAAGAACACTCACGCGAGGGCCGTGAAGCACGCCAAGAAGTGCGAGCCCTTGCCCCTACCCGCGCGTCTTTTGGGGGGTGGCGTAGTACCCCTGACGTGTGTGCACAACCAATTTGCCGCCAGTTCGCTCCTTGACGACAACATTGACGCGTCGAAAGGTGCCATCACGTCGTTCATTGGATGGGTAGTAGCTGAGTACATACTGGGTTCGCAGGTCTTTGCCGATTTGTGCGGCGATGGCGGGCATCTCGTCGGCGCGTTTGGGGAAAAAGGCGCGACCACCGGAATCAGCCGCGAGGTTTTCGAGCATGTCCTTGCCCTTCTTGCTCTGCCATCTGGAGGCTGGGCTGCTTGAGTTGGCATCATCGATAAAGCCGACGAGGTAGACCTGAACCTCGTTCTTCTTGATGGCCTCGAGCACCGCTCTCTCCTTGACGCTGCTGTTTTTCTCGAGACCATCGCTGATGACGATCAACGCTTTTCGTCGCTCATGTCCCTTTTGCTGGGCGTGCGTGGAGGTCTCGATGATCGCGTCAAGCAAAGCTGTTCCGCCGCTCGCGTACAACTCGCCCAGAGCATCGTCGAGCTTCTTCTGATCCTGCGTGAAATCCTGGATAAGTTTGACCTCCGTCTTGAACTGGACAAGAAATGCCTCATCCTTTGGGCGCATCTCTTTGATCAGTCCCTGCGCGGCCCCAATGATCGCCTGGAGGCGTGTCCGCATGCTCCCGGATGTATCGACGGCAATGCCCAGACTCAACGGCACTTCTTCGCTGCTGACAGACTCAATCGCCTGCTTGACGTGATCCTCGTAGACCGTGAAGTCTTCCTTCTTCAGGTCAAAGACGGGAGTCGCCCTCTTGTCGACGACTCTCAGGTCGAGCTGGACCAACTCGGTGTCGATTCTGATGGCCTCGTTCTGAGGGTCCTGCTCGACGACGACCGGTTTGGCCTTCGCTGGTTGAGCAGGCTCCTGCGCGGCAGCGATCAACAGCCCCCCGGAAAGACAGCCCACGAGGATTAGAGCCGATGTTCTCATCATCGAATTCTAACGGCAGACTGGCGGGGACAACAAGGACAACAGGCACAACCCACAGAGACCCAGAGACACAGAGAA
>JANNRD010000704.1:0-16442 GCA_031401095.1 Acidobacteriota bacterium | reverse complement strand
GTCCCGAGTATCGCGAATCGCTCCGTCATCTCGCTGATTTGACCCTCTGACGAGCTTCGTGCGCAGGGCTCGCTTGCCGGTGAGCTACGGCTGCCTGGCTGCAGCTTCGGCCGCAAGGAAGTGATGAATGGCGAACGCGGTCAGCCTCGACGTCTGGTGGTCGCGATCGAGATTTGGATTGACCTCAGTGAACTCCGCAATTCGGGTCGTGCTCGTCGATCCGGCCAGCCGCGCCACATCACAGAACTCTTCCGCTGTCAGACCGAGAGGAGATGGAGCGCTGACTCCCGGAGCGTCCGCCGCGCGGACTGCATCGAGGTCGAAGCCCCAGAAGATCGCCTTGTGTTCATTCTCCTCGACGATGCGTCGGAAGTTCGACGAAACACCGGTCGCCTGCAGTTCGTGCAGACTGTGATGGCCGACCCCTTGTTGCCGCAGATACTCGAGGTAGACCGGCGAGTTGACAGCTGGCTGATAGCCCATTTCGAAGAAAAGACCCGGCGCAATCAAGCCCTCGTCAAGCAACTGTCGGTACGGAGTGCCGCTGTTGCGCACGACATCAGCTCTGACGTCAAAGTGAGCGTCGATATTGAACACCAGAAGTTCAGGACACGCTGCAGCCAGCGCCGCGCAGTCCGGGTAGGAGAGATCATTTCCGCCACCAAGCACGATGACGCGCTTGCCGTCGTCGAGTAGCTGGCGGACGATAGCGAAATGAAGCTCGTGCGTCTCCTCGAGCGTCTTCTGGATGCGAGTGTCGCCAAGATCGAAAAGTACCGTCGGATCGATGTCGAGTGGCGAGAGCCGATAGAGAGAGCGCCGTATTTCGGAGGGGCCCTCGGCCGCCCCGACGCGACCCCGATTGCGTCGAACACCTTCATCCTGAGGACACCCGAGCATGACGGTCCGGGCACTCTGATAGGCCGCCGGTTGCCGAGAAACGAATTCGCCGAGCCGGCGATCGTTGACATCCTGACGATCGGCAAAGAATTCCGCGGCGGGTCGCGTGGTCGCTGTAAATAGATCGAACGTCTCAGACATCCTGGAGAAGCGCCGTCGAGTGATCGTCGTTTCTTGACGGTCTGGGCTCAAACTGGAAGAATGACCCAGCCCGATATGAACCACGAGAATCTAACATAGCGATTTCGACTATGCCACCAACGATCCGTTCGCCACGCGGGACTCAACTCACCTGTAAGAACTGGCTGATTGAAGCGGCATACCGGATGTTGCAAAACAACCTTGACCCGGAGGTCGCCTTTGATCCGGCAAATCTGGTTGTTTACGGTGGCCGCGGCAAGGCGGCTCGCAATTGGGAGTGCTTTGATGCAATCCTCGAGACGCTTCGTCGGCTGGAGCCGGACGAGACGCTCTTGATCCAATCGGGCAAGCCAGTCGCTGTCTTCCGAACGCACGAAGACGCTCCCCGGGTTCTTCTCGCAAACAGCAATATTGTTCCGCACTGGGCTACGCAGCAGAACTTCGACCGGTTGGAGCGCGAAGGGCTGACGATGTTCGGGCAAATGACCGCCGGCAGTTGGATCTACATCGGAACTCAGGGAATTCTCCAGGGCACTTACGAGACGTTTGCCTCGCTCGCTCGACAGCATGGCTGGGAGAGCCTGCGGGGCAAGTGGGTGCTGTCAGCGGGCCTTGGGGAGATGGGTGGTGCTCAACCGCTCGCGATTACAATGAACGAGGGCGTTGGCCTTGTGGTCGAGGTTGACCGCTGGCGGGCTGACAGGCGACTGGCTCTTGAGCAGATCGATACCATCACGGACGATCTTGATGACGCACTGCGACAGGTCACCGAGGCGGTGAGTCTCGGGCTCCCGCGGTCGATTGGCCTCATCGCCAACGCGGCAGACGTCTATCCCGCTCTCGCCTCGCGCGGAGTTCGTCCTGACATTGTCACTGATCAGACTGCAGCTCACGATCTCGCCTGCGGTTACATCCCATCCGGACTGACGATCGATGGAGCGAAGGAACTGCGCGCGCGTGCGCCCATTGAGTATCAACGACGCGTCCTCGACTCCATTGCCATCGAAGTTCGGACGATGCTTGCCTGGCATCGCGCCGGAGTCATCGTTTTCGACTACGGGAACAATCTCAGACAACGGGCGCTTGATCACGGGGTCGCGGATGCCTTCAGCTATCCTGGCTTTGTGCCCGCTTATATTCGTCCGCTCTTTTGTGAGGGAAAGGGGCCGTTTCGATGGGTCGCACTTTCAGGTGAGGCCGAGGACATTCTTGTCATTGACCGCGCCATGATGCAGCTCTTCCCTGAGAATGATCACCTCATCCGCTGGCTTGAGATGGCCCGTCAGAAGGTGCGCTTTCAGGGTCTTCCGGCGAGAATCTGCTGGCTTGGTTACGGTGAGAGGGCGAAGGCGGGTCTGCTCTTGAACGAACTTGTCGCGTCAGGTCAGGTAAAGGCACCGATTGTCATTGGCCGCGACCACCTGGATTGCGGGTCTGTGGCCAGCCCGAACCGGGAGACGGAAGGCATGCGCGATGGTTCGGATGCGATTGCCGATTGGCCGATTCTCAACGCACTTATCAACGCCGTCGGTGGCGCGACCTGGGTCAGTGTACACCACGGAGGTGGGGTTGGGATCGGCTACAGCATTCACGCGGGCCAGGTCATTGTCGCGGATGGCACCCCTCAGGCCGCACGGCGAATTGAGAGGGTTCTGACCTCTGATCCAGGGATGGGGATCGTTCGGCATGCGGATGCGGGTTACGCTGCAGCAGAGGATTTTGCCAGAGAGCATGGGGTCAGAATCCCCATGTTGGGTGTCTGAACGCACGTGAAACAAGTCGACCTCCTCATTCACAATGCTCGACAGCTGGTTACCTCCGCGAGCGACAAGGGTCCCAAACGCGGGCTTGCGATGCGAGATGCGGGGGTCATCGAGAACGGCGCCATCGCAATCGATGGCGAGAGCATCGCAGCGGTCGGGGAGACTCACGTCATCCGGGCAGCGTTCAGTGCTCGAAGAGAGATTGACGCCCACGACCTTGTCGTGCTGCCGGGTTTTGTCGATCCCCATACACACCTTGTCTTCGCCGGCAGCCGAGTCAATGAATTCGAAATGCGTCTTGAGGGGGCGAGCTACCTCGAGATCCTGGCCAACGGTGGCGGCATCATCTCGACTACGAGGGCAACCCGAGGGGCGACGCCAGCAGATCTGATGGCAGTCGCGAGGCGGAATCTGGAAAGAATGTCAGTCCTCGGCGCGACCGCGGTCGAGATAAAGACCGGTTATGGCCTCGATCTCGAAACTGAAATAAAGATGCTCGAGGTGATCGCTCAGCTCGACCTGGACGTTCCACTCACCATTGTCCCGACCTTTATGCCCGCACACGCGGTCCCGCCGGAGTTTCGCGGTCGGACGGATGATTACGTCGAGGTCATAGTCAATCGCATGCTACCGGCAGCTGCTGATTGGTACCGGCGCTCACACTTTGCGAAGGTCGGACGCCCGTGTTTCGTGGATGTGTTCTGTGAGCGGGAGGCCTTCAGCCTGGATCAGTCAAGGCGCGTCCTCGAAGTGGCGAAATCGCTCGGCTTCGCGCTCAAAGCACACGTCGATCAATTCACGAATCTCGGTGGGGTGGCCATGGCCGTGCAGCTTGGGGCGACTTCGATCGACCATCTGGACACCATTACAAGCGATGAGCAGAGCGTCATTGCGGCGTCAACCACGGTCGCAGTTGCGACTCCCGCGGCTACTTTCCATGCGGGTGGGCGTCAGTTCACCGATGTTCGTGGGCTGATTGATGCGGGTGCAGCGCTTGCTCTGACAACTGATTTTAATCCAGGCTCATCTCCGTGTCTGTCGATACCTCTCGTCATGGCGATCGCGTGCCGGTATTGCAGGCTGACACCGGCCGAGGCGCTCAATGCGGTGACGCTCAATGCCGCTTACGCAGTTGGCATGGGTCATCGCCTCGGATCGATTGAAGTTGGAAAGCAGGCAGATCTACTCGTCAGCGATCTCGACGACTACCGTGTCCTGGCCTACGAGATGGGTGGCAATCCGATTCGAACGGTCATCAGGAGCGGGGAAGTGGTCCGACGATATGACTAAAAAGGTAATCATTGATGGTGCCAGTCTGACGATCGAGCAGGTGGTTGCGGTGTCCAATGGGAAGCCAGGCGCGCCCCTGGTCGTTCTCTCGGAGGAGGCGCGGGTGCGCGTCGCACGGGCGGCGGGAGCAGTGCAGCAACTGCTCGAGAGCGGAACCATCGCTTACGGAATCACTACTGGTTTTGGTGCATTCAAGGATCGCGTTATTCCACTGGAGCAGGTCGAACTGCTCCAAAGGAACATTCTACTGAGCCATTCTGTAGGCGTCGGGAATGCTTTTGATGAGGTGACAACACGCGCAATCATGTTGATTCGCGCAAACACGCTGGCGCGGGGATATTCCGGTATTCAACTGGCGACGCTCGAGCTGCTCCTCGTCCTGCTCAATCACGGAGTTCATCCGGTGATCCCTGAACAGGGCTCACTTGGCGCGAGTGGCGATCTTGCACCTCTCGCACACATGAGCCTGACGCTGATCGGAGAAGGCACAGCGCGGTTCAACGGAGAGCTTTGTACCGGAAGAGAAGCGCTCGACAGGATTGGACTGGCGCCGGTGACGTTGACAGCCAAAGAAGGGCTCGCGCTGACCAACGGCACTTCGGTTATGTGTGCCGTCGGGGTGCTCGAGAGCTACCGCGCCGAGCGTTTGAGCCAGGTGGCCGATGTTGCCGGTTGTCTCAGCCTCGAAGCGCTGCACGGAACGACGGCGGCCTTTGATGAGCGGATTCATTTGCTGCGACCATTCCCGCGTCAGATCGAATGCGCAGCCTACCTCCGCGATCTCCTCGATGGGAGCGAACTGACACGCGGTTACGATCCTTCAAACGTCCAGGACGCGTATACCCTGCGTTGCATTCCCCAGGTGCATGGCGCCGCCCGCGATGCGATCGCATATGCCCGATGGGTGATGGAGATCGAACTCAACTCGGTGACAGATAATCCGCTGCTTTTTATTGATGACGCGACTGGCGAGGTGAGCGTGCTCTCTGGTGGCAACTTTCACGGTGAGCCGCTCGCGATTGCCATGGACTATCTCGCAATTGCCTTAAGTGAACTTGGCAACATTTCCGAGCGACGGGTCATGAGGCTGATCGATGAGGCATCAAATACCCATGTTCTGCCTGCCTTCCTGACGCGCGAAGGGGGGCTCAATTCCGGTTTCATGGTGGCGCAATACACGGCGGCTGCACTGGCGACCGAGAACAAGGTTCTCTCCCACCCGGCGAGCGTCGACACGATTCCAACCTCAGCCAATGTCGAAGATCACGTCAGCATGGGTTGCACCGCAGCACTCAAGTTGCGACGAGTCGCAGTCAATGTTGAGAGGATCCTGGCGATTGAGTTGCTCGCAGCCGCGCAGGGTATCGATTTTCGCCGTCAGGATCTGGGGCTTGAGGCACGTCTCGGGCGCGGAACCGGCCCCGTCTTCGATCTTCTGCGAAAGAGCATTCCCTTTGTCGAGCGCGACGTGCTCATGTATCCGCTGATAGAGGCCGCACATCTGGTGATCGTCAACGGTGAGGTCATCGAAGCAGTCAACAATGCGATTCATTAACGTCGTGCGTCCGTCTTAACCAGGCCAGAGAAAGAGGATCGCAATCCCGCCAACGAGCACCAGGGAAAAGGCTGGGAAAAGTCTGCGCACCAGACTGCGATCACCGAGGACAGCGACAATAGCGCCCTTGAAAGCGAGGTTGGACAATGAAGCGGCGACAATCAGACGCCAGCCTTCACTACCACTGAGGCGTTCGCTGTTGACCAGTTGCGAAACCGAGAGCGTGATTGCATCCACATCAGTCAGCCCCGAGAGGAGGGCGACAACAAAGAGGCCACGCCCGTCGAAACTCTGCTTTACCGCCGCGACGGTGAAGAGCACTACAGCGTAGATCAGGCCGAAGACCAGGGCGGACCGGATCTCCGAAGGATTCTCCTGAGATGGCAGGGTGACATCCTGCTCGAGCCTGCTTCTCGACCAAAGGACAAGGGACGAAATCGCCAAAAGCAGCCCGAGAGTGAGGACTGGCGGTCCTGCGGTTGCAAGAAAACGCGGCGCGACAGCCGCGATCTCGACGAGAATACGAAGATATAGAATCGTCGAAGCCGTGCCAATCACCATCGCCCCGACACCGGAAAGTGTCGGGTTGGTTGCGGTCCGACGCGCATAGCTGACGGACGTTGCCGTGCTCGAGATGAGCCCTCCGAGTATCCCTCCAAGAACCAGTCCGGCCCTTGCGCCAAATATCTTGTAAGAGATGTAGCCGGTGAGACTGATCCCGACAATCAGAACCACCATCAACCAGGTGCTGCGTGGATTGAAAACCGCGTAAGGGCCAAAAGTGCGATCAGGCAGGATCGGAAGCACGATGAAGGAGATGAGAGCGAACTGCATCATCGCCTTCAGGTCGTTTTCGCCAAGCTTCTGCACAATGCCGTGCAGCGGACCCTTGAAGTGGAGCAGGATCGCGACCCCACTGCCGACCGCGATCGCGACTTCACGGCTTCCGACGATAAGGTACGCGCCAACTCCGAACATGAGGAGCATCGCAACTTCGGTGGTCAGCCCCTGGTGCCACGACCCGTTCCTGACCTCGGCAAGATTGCCCATGATGATCAGCGTGCTCAAAGCAAGCAGGCCCGCGGCAATGATCCATCCCCCATATGACTGAGCAAGAAGTGCCGATAGCGAACCAAGAACCGTGACCATCGGGAAAGTCCTGATCCCACCAAGCTTTGTGGCGTGGTGCTCTCGCTCAATGCCGACGAGCAGTCCGAGACCGACGGCGATCGCCAGCTTGAAAAACAAGGAGGGTAGTTCCATGTTGTGCAGTCACGATGTCGCTCTTGTGCGCGACCGAGATCGCGTTTGCGGCGACACTACTCTGAGTTGGGAACCACGTTTCGCCGGCGGACGATCTGAACGGAGCATCCTGCGTGTGAGGCGACCGCCTGCGAGACAGACCCAAGCAGAAATCGTTGCCAACCACGGTAGCCGTGTGATCCAACGACGATCAGGTCCGCCCCCCACTTCTCCGCATCATCAAGAATGGCCTCTTTTGGGTGTCCCTGGATGACAGCTGAAATGACGGTCAGTTTGTCGCCGTGGGCGGCGACGAGCTGATCGCGAGCAGCGGCGATGGCGCCTTGAGCCTGCTCTTCCGCCGCCTTTTCCATCTCATCGAGATAGCTCTCGGGTAGAGTCCACGTATCCGGTGTTGGGACAAACGGCATCTCGACCACAGAAATGATCCGGATTGTGCTGTCATCTGAAACAGGCCGCGCGACGAGTTCTTCGACCGCGGCGCTGCTCCCCGATGACCCGTCGACCGCTAACAGTATCTTCATAACCCCTCCTTTTTCTTGTCGATCTTACTCCCGATCGCCCTGCTTGACACAATTCCAACTGAGTAACAGGCAAAGCTTGTGCCATTTTTGGTTGTCGGCCCACTAACCCTGGGAGCGGCCAAACCCGACACGTCCGTCGCCTCAAGTCGGGAGGTCAACAGCCGGCCATTCTACCAAAGACCAGAGCTTGAGTGAGGTGATTCCCTTTTCTGAGCGTGGTCTCTCAGTAGATAATGATGGATCGAACTTCATTGGCAAGGAGAGAGATGGGTCAATCGTACGATGTCGTGGTTGTGGGTGGGGGGCACAACGGTCTGGTCACCGCTGCCTACCTGGCCGGAGCGGGTCTGCGGGTGCTCGTCCTGGAGCGGCGCCATTTGCTGGGGGGCGCGTGTGTCACCGAGGAGGTCTGGCCAGGGTTCAAAGTCTCGACGCTTTCTTACCTCTGCTCCCTCCTGCAGCCACGGATTATTCGGGAGCTGGAGCTCGAGCGATTCGGATATCACATCTTCCCTAAAGACCCTTCTTTCTTTACCGCATTCCCGGACGGGCGGCATATCTTCTTCTGGCAGGACATGAAAAGGACGGTCGCTGAGATCTCGAAGTTCTCGCGACACGACGCCGAAGTTTATCCACAATACGAAGCAGAACTCGCTCAACTTGCCGAGTG
Source organism: Acidobacteriota bacterium (assembly GCA_031401095.1). Lineage (GTDB taxonomy): Bacteria > Acidobacteriota > Blastocatellia > RBC074 > RBC074 > JANNRD01. Next base: position 8,336 of record JANNRD010000704.1, on the reverse strand, counting down.
GGTCGAGACTCTCCTGCTTGAGACGCCGCCAAATATCGTCCGCCGAGGTTTGAGAGACTTCGAGAAATTGGGAAAGGTTGGCTGGCGCACTCTCAAGCTGGGTGATGCGGCGCTGACGCGGCTTGTCAAAGTTATGACTCAGAGCGTGCGCGACTTTCTCGATGAGCGCTTCGAATCGGAGCAGATTAAGACAACTCTCGCGACCGATGGCGTCATCGGCACAAACGGCGGCCCGTCGACACCAGGCACCGCCTACATTCTGTTGCACCACGTCATGGGTGGGGCAGCCGGTGCGCGCGGACTGTGGGGATTTGTGAGAGGTGGCATGGGGGGGATCAGCGACGCCATCGCCAAGTCGGGAGAGAGTCGTGGTGTTCAGTTTCGGACAGGGGCCGAAGTCGCGCGCATCCTTGTCAGGAATGGCCTCGCTTGTGGAGTAGTGCTCTCGACGGGTGAGGAGGTGTTGTCGAAGATCGTCGTCTCGAACGCCGACCCAAAGAGGACCTTTCTCGGGTTGGTGGAGCCAGAGCATCTTGAGAGCGAGTTTCGCCAGTCGATAGAAAGCTTTCGTATTTCCGGGGCGTCGGTGAAGATCAATCTCGCGCTCGATGGCCTACCTCAATTCAAGGCCTTTCCGACGTCTGGAATCGGGGCGCCACACAAGACAACAATGCACGTTTGCCCGTCGATGGACTATATCGACCGGGCCTGGGAAGATGCCCAGCAGGGACAGATGTCGGCGTCGCCGATGCTCGAATGCACGATCCCGACAGCGTACGATGACTCGATTGCGCCAGTGGGCAAACACATCATGTGCATTTTTGCCCAGTATGCTCCCTATCACCTGAGCGACGGAGCGTGGAATCAGGAGACGAAGGATCGGTTTGCCGATCGCTGCCTCGATCTGCTGGCAGAATACGCACCGAACATCCGCGACATTATCCTGCACCGGCAGGTCATTTCTCCGGTGGATCTCGAAGCAGAATACGGGCTCACCGGAGGCAACATCTTTCACGGCGATCTTGGTCTCGACCAGCTCTACTTCATGCGTCCGTTGGCGGGCTGGGCGCAGTATCGAACGCCGGTTCGAAATCTCTACCTTTGCGGCTCGGGGACTCACCCGGGAGGTGGTGTCATGGGCGCGCCGGGATATAATGCTGCGCGTGAGATTCTGAGAGACCGGCCTTGGAGGAAGGGGTAAGACAGAAGCCCCGTCACAAACTTCTGGACAACTGCAAGGAGCGAGAATGGATGCGAAAACAATCGGATTCGTCGTTGTATCGGTCACTTTGTTGCTGGTCCTGGCGCGGTTTGTTCATCGGCTAATCTTCGGAAAGTCTCTCACCGAACTCTTGATCGACGGGGACAATCGTGCGGTCGCCATCTCACTCGGCGGCTTCATGCTGGGTGTGGTCAATGTCATCATTCCGGTTCTGGGGGGAGCAAGTCATTCGTTCTGGGGCGATGTCACCGGCGTCGCCCTTTACGGAGTCGGCGGCATTCTGGCAATGACCGCCACCGGCCTGCTCTTCGGCGTCTACAGCCGGTGGACGGGCCTGGATTTGATCGCTCGTGTCAAGGATGGGAATGTGGCTGCCGGGATGATCGTCGCCGCAGAGTATCTTGCTGCCAGCTACCTTGTCAGTGGAGCGCTGACCGGTGAGGGCGCTGCGATCGCGCCCGCAGTCGTTTTCTGGCTTGCGGGACTGGTTGCCCTGATCGTCGTCACTCATCTGTTTCGCCAGCTCACTGCCTATGACGACATTGGCCAGATCAACAGTGGGAACGTTGCGGCGGCCGCGGGATATGCGGGGCTCCTGATCGCGAACGGGATGATGGTCGGTTATGCCGTGTCGGGGGAGTTCACGGGCTACCTGACGGGCTTCCGCGGATTCGGATTGATGCTGCTCGTGGTTCTCATCTTCTATCCGGTTCGTCAGTTCATCGTCCAGACAGTCTTACTTGGCGGTGGCTTCAGCTTCCACGGCGGGAGACTTGACCGGGAGATCGCCGAAGATCAGAACCTCGGTGCGGGCCTGCTCGAGGCTATCGGGTATATTGCGACAGCGATGATCGTGACGAATATCTCCTGAGGTTGAACATGTATCGAGGACAGCCTACGCTTTCTACTCGTGTGCTAACCGGCGCTGTTTTTTGCCTGTTTCTCGTGGTCAGTTGCGCCGCTCAGGACGTCACAAGCCGGCTGGACGCGTATTTGACCGCGGCCGCGCAGCAACGGCTTTTCAGTGGGTCGGTGCTGGTAGCTCAAAAGGGCACTTTGCTTCTCAGCAAAGGGTACGGATCGGCGAACATCGAGCTGGATATTGCCAACTCGCCGCAGACCAGGTTTCGGTTGGGGTCGATCACCAAACAATTCACGGCTGCGGCGATTTTGCTGCTGCAGGAGCAGGGGAAACTGAGTGTTCAAGACCCCGTTTGCAAGTTTGTCACCGATTGCCCATCCACCTGGCAGGCGCTGACAGTCCATCACCTTCTGTCGCACACGGGCGGCGTTCCCAACTTCACGTCTTTTCCTGACTACCTCAAGACAATGACGTTGCCGTCATCGGCAGAGGTCACGCTCGGGCGCTTCAAAGACAAGCCCCTTTCCTTTGTTCCGGGCGAGAAGTTCTCGTACAGCAATTCCGGCTATGTTCTGCTTGGATTGATCATTGAAAAGGTGTCGGGCCAGGGCTACGGAGATTTCGTTCGAACCCGAATCTTCGAGCGCTTGAAAATGAAGAGCAGCGGTTATGACCGGTACGATCTGATCCTCAAGAATCGCGCTGCGGGATATTCCAACCAGGGTGGCCAGCCTGGTGATTGGATCAATGCTCCGTATCTCGACATGACGATTCCGCACGCCGCGGGCGCGCTTTATTCAACCGTCGAAGACCTCTACCTCTGGGATCAGGCCCTCACTGCGGAGAATCTGCTGAGTGCGAAGTCGCTCGCCGTCATGTTTACGACGGTGCTCAATGACTATGCGTATGGCTGGGGCGTGAATTCTCAGTTCAAGCGGAAACACATCTCGCACGGCGGTGGCATCAACGGTTTCGCGACCTACATTTCACGGTATCCGGATGACAGGGTGACGGTCATTCTTTTGAGTAATCTGCAGCAAGCCAATGCTGGACGACTGGCGCGTGATCTTGGGGCGATCATGTTCGGCGAGCCTTATGAGATTCCGCGGGCCCGCGTCGTGGTCAAGGTCGACCCGCGCATTTTCGACGCCTACGTCGGCAAGTACGAGCTGACATCGACCGCGACGGCGACGGTCAGCAAAGATGGAGACAGGCTTCTGGTGCAGTTGACGGGGCAGCCGGCCTTCGAGATGTTTCCTGAGTCAGAAACAAAGTTCTTCCTCAGGGCCGTCGAGGCGCAGGTCACATTCGTCAGGAGTGGTGATGGGAAGGTGACGCAGTTGATCCTCCACCAGGGCGGTGACCGCTTCGCGAAGAAGATTGAATGAAATCCGCGTCGAACGAGCCAGTTCTTCCGAGCTATGGTGAGTTCGCGCGCATGGTTTACCGGACCGCGATCCTCTCCGACCCCTGGCTCAACGGGGCGGAGAGGTTTCGACTCCGTGGTGTGATCCTCGACGAGAGCGAGTCCGCGCGACTCAAACAGGCAGCGGAGCGTGTCGCCTACCTGCACCATGAGCTTGCTTCGATAGTCTGGAATCAGCCGGAATTCCTTGATCAGTTCTTCAGTCTGACACCCTTTCAAAAATCGATGTGGCTCGCCTCTGGCGGGAGGTGGCACGGGATTGCGCGCGTCGATCTGTTCATGTGTTCTGACGGCGGGATCCGGGCCTGCGAGATGAACTCCGATACACCATCCGGAGAGGCAGAGGCTGTCATTGCCAATCAACTCCTTCATCAATTCCATGCGGGCACGATCGATCCCAATCTCGGGCTCAAAGAGAGCTTTGTTGGGATGGTTTTCGACTCCTATCGGGCCGACAGGGATTGGTTGGGAAAAGAGGTGACAGGGAATCCGCGAACTGTAGCGATCATCTATCCTACCGATCTTCCGGAGGACCTGAGCATGATCGCCCTTTACCGTCAATGGTTCGAGGAACAAGCCTCCAGAGTGATACTCGGCTCGCCGTTCAATATCACCGTGGATTCCAGGAATCGAGTGTTGGTCCTTGGAGAAGCGGTCGAAGTGATCATACGGCACTACAAGACGGATTGGTGGGGTGAGCGCGAGCCGATCTGGATCGGTCAACCGCCATTTCCCGATGCCGAACCACTCGACCGTCAGCTCATTCCGCTTCTCGAAGCTCAAGGGAACGGCAGCGTCACGATTGTCAACCCTTTTGGTGCGGTACTGGTACAGAACAAGATGTCGATGGCCTTCATGTGGGAGCATGGCAATCTGTTCTCAACTCAGGCGCAAGCCTGGATCGAGGAACTAATCCCGGAGACAAGGCGCCTGTCAAGCGTCGATGCGGCGAGCTTAAACCGCAAGGAGTGGGTCTTGAAGTCGGTTTACGGTTGTGAAGGCGATTCGGTATTCTGTGGTCCGTTTGTCAGTCTCCGGGAGTGGCGGTCGGCGCTCGCCAGTGCGATCGAGCGACACTGGGTCCTGCAACGGTTCTTTCAGGTCGAGCCAGATGAAAGCGGTCTGCTGGCGAACTATGGCGTCTTTGTGACTGGAGGCCGTTCGAGTGGGTTCTATACCCGGCTCTCGACGAGCGGGACTGATTACACGGCTGTCACCGCACCAACGTTTGTCCGGCCGGCGAACGTCACGGCGAACTCCGAACCAGATGCCGGAGCGGGTCAAGGAAAGAGGTCAGGCGACGATCTCGAAAGTCCAATGCTAGAATAGGTTGGGCGGAAAATGGTGACGCTGCAGAAAAGCAAATTTCATTGACAACGGCAATGAAAGCGTTAAGATGAAGTGCTCACAAACGGCGTCATTAAGCTCTTGCAGTTCGAAACTGTTGACAATTAGTAGTGAGTTTTTAGAATCAGCCGACCGGTTCGCTGCTGCAGATCGCCCAGTTCCGCCCGACCAGCCCGCGAATTCTGTCTCGATCAGGATGGAGAAGCTACCATGAGAAGATCAAAGGCCTTGATCAGAATGTTTCTCGTTTTTTCGCTGATCCTGCCCCAGGCTTCGGCAACGGTTATTGCCTCGACACGCGTTGTGGATGTGACCACCGGAACGCTGGTCGGACGAGTTCTCGATCAGGGTCGAACACCGGTGGCTGGCGCCAGGGTTCGCGTCACCAACCAGGACACCGGGAATCCGCGCGCGACGATGACGGATGCTAGCGGACGCTATCAGGTAGCCTATTTGCAACCGGGACGATATGTCATCGAGGCTTCCCACCCAAACTACGTCCTCTTTCAGCCGACGGCGGAACCGATCAAGGTTCAGCTGAACCGGACCATCGAGACGTTGCCTGACATCATCATGCGGCCGATCGTTCCGGTCGTCGCCCAGAGTACAACGACTCCAACGACGCCGACTCCGGCGCCCGTGGTCCCGGTGACTCCAGTGACTGGGCCAACACCGGCTCCGACTGCGATGCAGGCTGGAGATGAGTCGACTGGACGGTTGACCAATGGGCAGGACGCGACGCGACGATTTAATGCGGACGAGCGCATGATTAATCAGTTGCCGCTCTCTGGTGTCCGCACCTTTGATGATCTGGCTTTTCTGTTTCCGGGCGTTTCTCCTTCTCCGGCCGTGCTTGGTGTGGTGGGCCCGGGCATCGGCTCTGGAATTGGTACGGCCGGGCAGTTTTCTGTCAATGGCATGAGAGCCCGGTCTAACAACTTTACTGTCGATGGGTCGGACAACAACGATGAGGATGTCGGGGTCCGCCGGCAGGGCTTCGTTTCTCTGGTGCCGCAGAGCATCGAGAGTATCCAGGATTTTCAGATCGTCACCAGTCTCTGGGATGCCGAACTTGGCCGGAGTATGGGCTCCCAGGTCAACGCCGTGTCGCGGTCCGGAGGACGGGAAGTTCACGGCTCGATCTATGACTTCATCAATCACGATGCGCTCAACGCGCGCAACTTCTTCGACTATTCAGGCGGGGGCGCATCATTCCCGCTGCGCGCCCTGAGCATTAGCCGGTACGTTAACGGGTTACCCGTCAACCCGACTCTGGTTCCCGTTAGAATCGGATCACCGGCGGGTGGAGGGGGGAGCGATCTGGTCCAGCCGAGCCCCTCAGGAGGAGAGAATCCTTTCCATCGGCATCAGGCTGGGCTGACGCTGAGCGTTCCTTTCTCGAAGAAGCTCTTTGGACCGGTCGGTTCAGACACTCCGACCCGCACGTTCTTTTTCGGTTCCTTCGAACGGCAAGTGATTCGGGCCAGGCAGGAGACCCATTTCGCGGTGCCGACGGTCGAGGAGCGAGGCTTTTCGAACTTTGGTTCGACAGGTTTCCTCGCCACCGACCGAAATCAAAACCAGCGACGCTTCTTCCCGACGTTTCTTGCGGGTGATGCGGTCTTCTCGCTCTTCCCGCTGCCGAACAACCCGATCGGTCCATACGGTCGCAACACCTTCAGCCAGATTCTCGGAGCGAACGCAACCGGGTCGATCTTCTCGCTTAAGTTCGATCACAACTTCACGCTCTTTGGCCCGGAAGTGACGCACATGTTCACCGCGCGTTACAACTTCACGAATGACAAACGTGAGGTGCCGGCGGTTGGGAATGCAATCGCCTCGGGAATCGAGCCGCGTGTCGGAACCCAAAATCTGTCTCTCTTTCTTAACAGTCAGCTCTCTCTTCGTCTCGCAAATCAGTTGCGAGGAAGCTACGGGCGTACTCGACTGCGGTTTTCGCCGATCCGGGGCCCGCAGCTGAGCTCGTCAGATGCACTACCCGAGAACCAGTATCTTCTCAATGCGCGCCGGCTTCCTAACTTCAGTAATCCGGAGTCACCGACGCCATATGTCGACTACCGGCTGGCTCCGGCGGTCACAACCGGAGGTACGGGGCAAGTCTATCGTCCGGTCGAGGACGCGCTTGGCCCGATTGGTCAACTCATCGTCACACCGTTTAGTCCGGTCGGAATCGATCCGTATCTGTTCCCGCAAGCGAGGACTAACAATACTTTTCAGGTTGCCGACACTCTGAGTTATTTTCGAGGAAACCACTCGCTCAAGGTGGGAGCAGATATCCGCAGGACGCAGCTCAATAGCTTTCTCGATAGGAATTACCGGACGCAGGTTATCTTTGGAGGGACGCTTGACCTGACTGGTGTCTTTGATACGCGATTTCCGACTGCACAGATTCCGTTCCCCAATCTGAGTCGTTTCGGCCCTTCGCCGGGCTACTTCCGCGGGACCGATCTGGCGGCCCTCGGGATTCCTACCGGCATCTTTCAGGGGCTCTCGGCTGGCGCAGCCGACTCGACCATCGGGTTGCGCTTCTGGCAGCACAACTTCTTTATCAATGATAACTGGCGGGTGAGGCCAGGTCTGACGATCGACTACGGGTTGCGCTATGAGTACAACACGGTTCCGCGCGAGGTGAATCGGAAGATTGAGCGCACCTTCGATTTGGGCGGCATCCCTGCGGTCGATCCTGCGCTTGCGATCGCGATTAGCTACGTCGATGAGAACGGGAAGTTCAGTGTTGATCCGGCGCTGCCGACAGCGAATCTGGTGGCGGCTTTCGCACAGACGCGCGCGGCGCTGCAGGCGATCATCGGAGGCAGGAAAGGCATCTTCGAACCGGATCGAAACAACTTTGCTCCTCACTTTAGTTTTGCGTGGGACCCGTGGCACGCCAGCCCGACACAGGCGGGGAAGACAGTCATTCGCGGCGGATTTGGCGTCTATTATGATGTTGCGCTGGGGAGTGTCGTCAGCCAGTCTCGCAACGTTTTTCCAAATTTCGTCCCGGTCAATCTTGATGTCAACACGCTGAACAATTTCCTCGGCATTTTTGACCAGAGGTTCTTTGATCAGAATGTCGACAATGGCAATGGGTTCTTGCGGATCATCAATCCGTCTTATCTGCCGGTTGTCGTGGTTGATCGGAATGGGAAAGTCCAGCCGCTAAGTTGTCCCGGCGGGAACGCGACTCAGGCGAATTCGATCATCTGCCCCGGTACGCTCAACCGTATCGGAATTCAACCGGGAGCGGCGCAGGCCTTTCTTGGTCTCCTGTTTAATCCGAGCGGCGCCAATCTGACCGGTGTGCGGCAGTCTGGTGGTGGACTCGCTTTCACCCTGCCAGATCGAAACCTGCGGTCGCCCTACTCGTATCAGTACAATCTGCAGATCGAACGCGAGTTTGCCGGCAACTTTCTTTTCAATGCCGCCTACGTCGGCACTCGCGGGTTGAAACTGACCCG